>PMOH01000190.1 GCA_003161515.1 Deltaproteobacteria bacterium | reverse complement strand
CGACCCGGCATCACGAGGTCGCCGTCGCGGGTTACGAAAACCGTTCCGTGACCGTTGAGATTCGACGCGGCGAGCGCGGAATGCAGGTCGTCGGCCAGCATCACGTGACCGAGCATCGCTTCGGCGACCGGCGAGAAGCGCGATTCGATTTCGAGCATCTCGACCAGACGGCCGGCGATACCGGGCGCATCGATTGCCGGGTGCGCTGCGATTGCCGCGTCGGGTTCCTGCACGAAGTCCATGCGGCCCGCGCGATTTTCTTTGAGGATTTCGATCGCGCGGAGCGCGAACTGCGGCGATTCGACGATAACCGCGTCCATCTGAGGACCGAGGACGGCTTTGAGAGCCGGCTCGAGCGGCAGCGGCGCGCGCACGACCTGTTTGAGGATCGAAGGATCGGTGGCGGGACGATCGCCGTTGAGCGATTCGAGGATCGTGCGGAGTCTCAGGTCCACGCCGTTCGATGAATGATTGGGTTGAAGCTCGCCGCGCGCATTCAGCACGCCGCGCAGTGAATTGACGCGCGCGGTCAGATGGTCGAGCGCGGTGCGCGCTTCGATCTCGCGCTCGGCGGCATGGCGTCGCGCGCCTTCGAGATCGGTCGCCAATGCGCGCGAGGCTTCGAGGTCGGCTTCCGCTGCGCGCATCAACTCGCGCGCGGTCTCCAGCTCAGCTGCGAGCGCCGGCCCTTCGAGCGTGGTCGCTTCGAGGCGCTTCTCGAGATCGGCGCGCTCGCCGGCGAGATCGCCGAGGCGGCCGCGAATGACGGCGGCTTCGCGGACGACGTCGGACAGGTCGTCCTTGCATTCTTCGCCCCGTCGCTCCGCATTTTTGAGTTCGTTGACGGCACTGTCGTGCTTGAGCGAGATCTCTTTGAGCGCCGCGTCCGCATCGCCGCCGCCGGCGGCGATTTCGCGCGCGAGGGTCGCGCCGGCCTCGGCGCGATTGGCGCGCGCGAGCGTCGCTTTGGATTCCAGATCGACGAGCCGCGCGCGCAGATCGATTTCGAGCTGCGCGGTGGCGTCGAGGCGCCGCTGCAGGAACGCGCGCGTGCGCGCGCGTTCATTGGCGCTGGTATGTAGATTTTCGAGCTCGCGCTGGGCGCCGCCCAGCTCGGATCGCGCCGACTGCGCAGCTGACGCCGCTGTGTCGACCTGCTCGCGAATCGCGGCAGCGCCATTGCGAGCGCCGTCGAGCGCGCTTTTCAATTCCGCATCGCGACTCGTCTGTGTAGCCAACTCTTCGCGCTGATCAATCAGGCGCCGCGACGCCGCGTAGCGTTCCAGCTCGCCGAGTTCCGCCTTGACGACTTTGTAGGTCTCAGCTTTTTTCGCCTGCCGCCGCGCGAAGCTCAGTTGACGCTCGATTTCATTAAGCACGTCGTCAACCCGAGCGAGATTTTCCTTGACGCGTTCAAGCTTGCGCTCGCTCATCTCGCGCCGGCCCTTGAACAGCGACAGGCCTGCGGCTTCCTCGACCAGCGTGCGCAGCTCGTGCGGCTTGGCCTGGATAATTTCCTCGATGCGGCCCTGCTCGACCAGCGAGTAGCCGCGGCTGTGAATCTGCGCGGCCATGAAAAATTCGGTGATGTCCTTCAGGCGGCAGGGAATCTTGTTGAGCAAGTACTCCGACTCACCGGAGCGATAGGCTCGGCGCGTGACCGCGACCTCGCTGAGCGCGGAGTATGGCTCTGGAAGCTGGCTGCCTTCTTCGGCTTCGAGCACCAGCGACACTTCAGCCATCCCGGCCGCGGGATTCGACTCGTTGCCGGCGTAGATAAGATCCTCGACGCTCTTGCCGCGCAGACGAGTCGGCGCCTGCTCGCCGAGCACCCATCGAATCGCGTCAACGACGTTCGACTTGCCACATCCGTTGGGACCGACCACGGCGGTCATCCCGGGCGCGAAACCGATCGTCGTCGAATCGAGAAAACTCTTGAAGCCTAGTAATTCAAGGCTCTTAAGACGCATGCTGCCTCCGCCTCGACCACATCCACCACTGCAATCGAAGTTTATCCTAAAGCACCCTCGGAGGGTCAAGAGGATACGCAACAGATTGTGCATAGCGCGACGGGTATCCACAGCCGGTGGTGGATTCGGGGGAAGGGTAAATCACTTTATTGAATGTGAAACCCTTCGCGGGTTTCACGCTTCCGCGGCAGGGGTGACCCCTGCACCCAGTACCAATCGCAAAGTTGCGCGCAGCGCACTACTTTGCTCTAGGGTTAGTTGATCATGGGCTATACGCAATCTGATGGATGAAAGCCTAACAACTGTTACGCGACTCCATCGAGCCAGGCACCTGAGAGCAAAGTAGCGCGCCGCGCGCAACTTTGCGCTTCACACTGGGTGCAGGGGTCACCCCTGCCGCCCGCCGCGCAGGCGATTAATCCTGGATTAGTTCGGTGTTCCAGTACGCGCTGTCGACTTGCGACAGGTACGGCATCCATTCGCGGTAGCGCTTCAGGCTGAACATCTCGGATGAGAACGGGGTCCATTCGGGGCGGCGCGGGCGGCGGAACAGATGCATCCCGGCTTCGTCGGGGGTGCGGCCGCCCTTTCGCCGATTGCAGTGATGGCATGAGCAGACGATGTTCTCCCACGTGGACATCCCGCCGCGCGAGCGCGGGATTACGTGGTCGAGATTCAGCTCGGTGCGCGGCAGTTTCTTGTGGCAGTACTGGCAAGTGTTGCCGTCGCGGGCGAAAATGTTGAAGCGCGAGAATCGCACGTGGCGCTTCGGAACACGCTCGTACGCGGTCAGCAAAAGGACGCGCGGGACGCGGATCACACCGTTCACGATTCCGAGGCGTTCATGCTGAACCTCGATCGCCAAATCGCGCCAACTGTCGAAGTCAAAGGTGTGGTACTGCTCGTCAACGGCTTTCGCTACGCCCTGATAAAGCAGCGCAAACGCGCGTTTTACCGACGTAACGTGAACGGGGAGATAAGAGCGATTGAGAACGAGGACCTTGCTGTTCAGCAGGCCCGCTCCCGGGAGACTGGGCGCAACCATGTCGGCCGTCGCAGCAGACATCCCCATGACCAGTATCGGCCCCAAGATAGCATGTCAAGATAGCTGTGGATTAAAAGCCCGTTATCGATTCGCGCGGCGCGCTTGCTTGCGGAGGTCGGGCGTGCCTCGTATGATCCTGCACAAGTTGTCGATGCAAAGGGTAAAACGATGTACCAAGGTAGGCGAGGGTTTTTCTGAAAGCTCGCGACGCCCGCGCGACGACTCCCGGCGCACCATCATTATCGTCCTTCCCAGATTGTCGGATTCGCCGGAATAGAGAGTGTACCTGTGAAACGAGAAATCGCAATTAACGCGTCCGCATTAGAAGTGCGGGTCGCGCTGCTTGAAGACAACGAGCTCGCCGAATTTTTCCTCGAGCGCAATCGGCAGGTTGGGCTGGCGGGAAATATCTATAAGGGCAAAGTCACGCGCGTGCTGCCCGGGATGCAGGCGGCGTTCGTCGATATTGGTCTCGAGAAGGCGGGCTTCCTGCACGTCTCGGATTTTCACGACGGAGTTTCCGCGCTCAACACGGTGGCCGAAGTGCTCGGCGAAGAAGATGTCGAGACCGAACCGATCGGCGATCACGAGTTTGCCGACACCGAGCTGAGTCCCATCGATGAAGCATCCGACAATGCTGACGGCAACGGCGACGGCGGTGAGACGCGGCCGTCGCGCGGACGTCGTCGCGGTGGCCGAGGGCGCGGGGGACGCAGCCAGGCGCCGAATCGATCGCGGCTTCCAATCGAGCAGCAACTGCGTCGCGGCCAGGACATCATCGTGCAAATAGCCAAGGAGCCGATGGGCACCAAGGGTGCGCGGCTGACGTCGTCGATTTCGCTGCCCGGACGGCATCTGGTGTTCACGCCCACCAGCAATCACATCGGAGTGTCGCGACGAATCGCGAGCGCCGAGGAACGCGCGCGGCTGCGTGCCGACGTGGGCGAGCTGCGTCCGGCGCAGGGCGGGTTTATCGTGCGGACCGCATGCGAGGGCGTCAGCCGTCGCGAGATTCAGCGCGACGTCGCGTTTTTGACCAAGCTGTGGAGCTCGATCCTGCGCAAAAACGAGAGCATGCCGCCGGCGTCGATCCTGTACAGCGATCTCGACGTGGCGTTGCGCGTCGTGCGCGACATGTTTTCCAGCGAAGTGGACCGGCTATGGTGCGACGATCCGACGACTTACAGCCGGGTCGTGCAGTTCGTGCAGAATTACATGCCGCGGCTGCGCGCGCGGGTGACGCTGCATGACGGGCCGCAGCCGTTGTTCGATCGTTTCAATGTCGAGCCGCAAATCGAGCGCGCGCTCGACCGCAAGGTGTGGCTCAAGTCGGGCGGCTACCTGATTTTCGATCAGGCTGAAGCGTTGACCGCGATCGACGTGAACACCGGCCGCTTCGTCGGCAAGCGCAGCCAGGACGACACTATCTTCAAGACCAATCAGGAAGCGGTCGAGGAAGTGGTGAAGCAACTGCGGCTGCGCAATATCGGCGGCATCATCATCGTCGATTTTATCGACATGTCGCGCGAGGCCGATCGCAAAAAGGTCAGCGACGCGCTGGCGACGGCGCTCAAGCGCGACAAGGCGCGGACCTCGGCGCTCAAGATTTCTGAGTTGGGGCTGGTGCAGATGACGCGCAAGCGCACGCGCGAGAGCCTGGAAAAATTGCTGACCGACAATTGTCCGCGATGCGAAGGGCGGCGCGTCGTAAAATCGGTGCCGACGCTCGCGGCCGAAGTGCTGCGCGGGATTCAGCGTGAGGCGGTCTCGAAATCGGCGGGCGACATGCTGATCGTCAAGCTGAATCCGGAAGTCGCGCGCTACCTGTACGATCACGGCGCGAAGGATCTCGAGACACTTGAGCAGCGGCTGTCAACGAAGATAGTCCTGCGATCGAATGACGGGATCGAGCTGGGCGCATTCGAACTCGCGCGAGCGCCCGCGGCTGCGTAGGTCGTTTCCTACGATGCGCGCCGACTGACGCGCCGATTTCCCGGAGCTGTTTCCACGCTAGCGATACCGGAGATTGCGACTGGTTCGCGGTCCGGGAACTCGGCGATTAGGGTCAAGCTGCCGCCCATCGCTTCGACGCTCTTTCGCAGGGTCGAGAGCAGCAGGTCGGTTCGCCGTTCCAGGCGAGAGACGCCGTCTTGCGTGATGCGCAGTGCCTTCGCCATCCGTAGTTGCGTGAGTTTGCGAGCCCGACGTAGTTCCTGGAGGGTCATTTCCTGGGAAACCAGATCGGCGGCGCGGGCCTCGATCTTTTTTCGACGAGCGGCGCTCAGTTCCTTCATTCTTTGGCTCAGCGTGCTCATAACTATTTCCCTGGCTTAGCCTTGCGGCTCTTGATGCGAGCCACGTGAGCGGCTAAGCGCTCGTCGGCTTTGTCGATTAACATACGGTAGAAACGCTTCTCGCTGACTCCAGACTTGTCGCCGCCGCATAGAAGAATCGCGCGGCGGCTCGGATCGAAGGCAAAGGCGAAGCGCCACACCCCGTCGGCCGCGTCAAACCTTAATTCTTTCATGTTGCTGTGGCGTGATCCTTTCAGAGTATCGACCCGAGGTCTTCCAAGCTGCGGACCGAATTGTTGAAGCAATTTCAGGTGCGCGAGCAGCTCATCCTGTACTGACTCAAGCAAATCGTCAAATTCCGAATCGAATTTCGGGTGAAATACGATCGACCAGATCACTATCTAAAATGCCTTAGAGTACATAATGTTGTCAAGAGCATATTTTATCGGATCGACCGCGATAAGGCATTCGAACTCGCGCGCGCGCCCGCGGCGGCCTAGTCCCATTTTTCGAAAAGTTCTACGCTGAAAGAGGTAGTCGCGTCGGCGACTCCGTTTCCGAATTGCCAAATTCGGTTACTGGGCCGGCGAAATTTGTTGCGACTGGCTCTTTGCGTGAGAATCGCCGTTGAGAAACAGTAGTTGGCAAATTATCCTGGCCGGAGCGTTGACATTGACGAGTCTGCTGCTCGGATCATGTTCGACCCAACAAACCTATCAACCTCCGCCAGCGGTCGCGCCCGCGCCTGCTTCGGTACCTCCGCCGCCGCCTCCGCAATCGCGTGCGAAATCGACGGGTTCGGTGAAAGCGTCCTATCAAGGTGACGAGATGGCCGGACGCCGCACGGCCAACGGCGAGCGATTCGACCCCGACGCTTTGACCGCAGCGTCCAAGACTCTGCCGATGGGATCCACGGTCCTGGTGACCAATCCCAAGACGGGGAAATCGGTGAAGGTGCGGATCAACGATCGGGGACCGCACGTGCGCGGCCGTAGCCTGGATCTGTCCAAGCGTGCAGCCGAAGAACTCGGTATCACCGAGAAGGGGGTTGCGCGCCTCAAAGTTCAGCGCGTCGATTCCAAATCGGCTAAGAGCACAACCGCGGATACCGCTGAGGAATCGGTCTCAGCCTCGACGCATTGATCCTTCCATGCTGGAGGCCGGGTGGGATTCTCGCGATCCATTCGATTCGAAATCCTACCGCCGGGCGTTTGCGACCTCGTTAGCTTTTGCCAGTAGTTTAGTGCTTTGATGCACTCCTGAGACCGTAGGTGCCAAATGCGGTTCAACGCCGGAGATCGCAGGCGCTAGCAGCGAACATCAGAAAATGGCAGCCCCATCTGAAACCTCCGGGCGGTCAGATCAACTAGTCGAGGAACTTCGCGAAGCGATCAAAGCGCGCGACAATTTTCTTGCCGTCGCGACCCATGAACTGCGCAACCCGCTGACCCCAATTTTACTGTGCGTGCAACTGATTCGCTCGGCCGAAAAATCCAAAGACCATGCGAAGCTGACGCTCGAGCTCGACCGGCTCGAACGACAGATCAAACACTTCGTTGCCCGGACCAACACTCTGCTGGAGGTCGCGCAAATCACCTCCGGCAAGTTTAGCCTCGATGCGTCGAGCTTCAACTTGTCCGAATTGATCTCAGGAATTGTGAGCGACTACATGCCATTGGTGACTCGCAGCGGTTCAGAGTTGAGCGTCAATATTCAAAACGACGTTATTGTATTCCTCGACCCGTTGGCGGTATCGGGAATCGTGGAAAATTTACTTTCCAATGCGATCAAGTACGGCCAGGGTAAGCCTATCGAAATAGTTTTGACCGCGACCGCCGAGAACGCGCAAATAAC
>PMOH01000314.1 GCA_003161515.1 Deltaproteobacteria bacterium | reverse complement strand
TGTTCCTGAGCAATACTGGCAACGGCGCTCTGACCTTCTCAGGAGCCGGCATCGCCA
Organism: Deltaproteobacteria bacterium; assembly: GCA_003161515.1. GTDB lineage: Bacteria > Desulfobacterota > Binatia > Binatales > Binataceae > Binatus. Next base: position 6,395 of record PMOH01000314.1, on the reverse strand, counting down.
CCACCGGCGATTTCGCGGAGACCAACAACTGCGGAGCCGCGTTGGCGCCACAAACCAGTTGCACGATCGCCGTCACCTACACACCTACGGTTACGGGCCCCGAAACGGGAAGCGTCACCGTGAGCAGCAACGCGGCGCCGCAAACCGTCAGCTTGAGTGGAACCGGCGCGGCCACGGCTCCGCTCGTCACCGCTTTGCCGGAGAGCCTGATATTTCCGACGGAACTTCTGAAGCTGAAGAGTACGGCACAAACTGTGACGCTGAAGAATTCCGGGACAAAGGCGGTGTCGATCGCCAGCGTCACGATCAGTGGAGATTTCAGCAAGACCGGCAATTGTGGGGCGTCGCTCGGCGCGGGCAAGAGCTGCATCGAGAACGTGTACTTCACGCCCACCGCGGCAGGCACGCGGAACGGCGTGTTGACCTTCAATCTTTCGTCAGGCGTATTGACGGTTGATCTCAGCGGGACCGGATCGACTGCGACCGCATTGCTGACAATTTCACCGACCTCGCTGGCCTTCAACGGCTACAGCGTGGGCGACAACCCGGACCAAATCGTCACTATCAGCAATCTCGACGGAGTGCCGGCCGGAATCAGGCTGATCAACAAGACCGGATCAACTGCGTTCACGTTCACCAAGACTTGCGGGACGACGCTTGCGGCGGGCGCTTCATGCACCGTTGACGTTACGTTTATCCCGACGGCGGTGGCCTCTTACACCGGGATACTCTACGTGTACGAGTACGCCGGGACCGTACATAAGATCCCGCTGAGTGGGACGGGCGTGACTGGCAACTAGGACAAGTTCGGGTGCATTGACCTAAGCGCGCGCCCGCTCTAAAGGAAAAGCACGTCGGGGGGCTGGAGAAATGCTATGGCCGTTGACGGAAACAAGCTTCAGGAACTGATCGGCAAAATGATGGGCGACGTCGGCGCCGCGATGGGCACGGCGCTGGTGCTGATCGGCGACAAATTCGGCTTTTACAAAACTCTCGCCAGTGCGGGACCGTTGACGCCGGCGGAACTTGCGTCAAAAACCGGGACGGTCGAGCGTTACGTGCGCGAATGGGCTTCCGCTCAAGCCGCAGCGGGTTACATCAACTACGACGCCGCGTCGGGACGCTTTTCGATTTCGCCCGAGCAGGCGCTGGTGCTCGCCGATGAAAACGGTCCGGCATTTTTTCCCGCGATGTACGAGATTGCAGCAGCGGCCGTCCGCGACGAACCCAAAGTCGCCAACGTCTTTCGCAACGGCGGCGGCGTCGGATGGCATCAGCATGACGCCTGCCTGTTCCGCGGCACCGAGCGCTTCTTCCGCCCGGGCTACGCGATGCATCTCATATCGGAGTGGATTCCGGCGCTCGACGGCGTCAAGGAAAAACTCGAGCGCGGCGCGCGCGTAGCTGACGTCGGATGCGGCCACGGCGCGTCGGTAATCCTGATGGCGAAGGCGTTTCCGAAATCGAAATTCTTCGGCTTCGACTATCATCAGCCGTCGATCGACCGCGCCAACGAAATCGCGCGCGCCGAAGGCCTCGCCGATCGCGTCAACTTCGAGCGCGCCACGGCCAAGGAATATCCGGGAACCTTCGACCTGGTCGCGTTCTTCGACTGCCTGCATGACATGGGCGATCCGGTCGGGGCAGCCGCGCACGTGAAAAGCACGCTGGCCGAAGGCGGAACCTGGATGGTAGTCGAGCCGTTCGGCAACGACCGCCTCGAGGACAACCTCAATCCAATCGGCCGCTTGTTCTACGCCGCATCGACAATGATCTGCGTACCCGGCTCGCTCTCTCAGGAAGTCGGCAAGGGCCTGGGCGCGCAAGCCGGAGAAGCGCGCCTGACCGAGGTGCTCAAAGCCGGCGGCTTCTCGCGCGTCCGCCGCGCCACCGCGACCCCGTTCAACCTGGTCCTCGAAGCGCGCCCCTGACCCGCGCTAACAAGCGTCGAGCAGTGACCACAGCGCAGTTAGCGCGCGGTCGGCGGCGTCGATCGCAAGTTCGCGGTCGCGATCGCTGGCGCAATGCCGCGCGATCAGGTCGGCCCCAGCGCGCGCGTGCCATACGTCGGCCTTTTCGTGCGCTGCGAAGAAACTCAGTCCGCGCTCGTCGGTGATTCCGTAAAAGCGCGTGAGGCCGTCGATTTTCGCGGTTGCGACGGCGGGAATTTGCGATTCGTAAGCGTACAGTGCGGCAAGTCCGCTCGCGACGTGGCCGCTTTCGGCGAGATCAGTGAACTCATCGACCAAGCCAATGCTCGACGCCGACGTGGATCCTTCGAGGACGCGCGCGCGGGCGACGCCGATTGCCTCCGCGAAGCGCAGCCACAACTCGGGATGATTCTCACTGCCGCGCTCCTCCTCGATCAGGTTTTCCAGAATCGCCTGACGCGTCGCAATATCGGCGCATCGCGAATGAATCGCGCTCAGATATCGCGGGAAAGCCGCGACGTGCGGATAGTATTCGACCGCATAGTTCTGCAGCCGTTCCAGCGAAAGCGTGCCCGCAGTCCAGGCCTGGTAAAACGGATGCTTGAGCATCGAACGCTCCGAAATTTTAGAGTCAAGAATTGCGATTACATCACGCGGCATGTGAGCCTCCAGCATCGCGGCGCATTTGTTTAAAGTTCGACGCCCGATGGCCCGCTATGATGCTCAACCGTCACCCCGGAATCAACGGCAGCGCCCCTCCTTCATCCTGACAAAGCGAGCAACGCGAGCGGCAGGAAGGATCTGGGACTTCGCGTCTTTGTGTCACCCTGACGACCTGAGCAGCGCGAGGGGAGGAACGGGCCTCGNNCCGGTTTTGAAATCGCGCAGCGGTCCATTAAATCGTCGGATGCTTGTCCTTCCATGGGCGCGCGCGTTCGAACTCCGCTGCCAGCGCGATTATGCCGGCTTCGTCACCGGGGCGTCCGACGATTTGCAGCGCGAGCGGCAATCCCGCTTTGCTGAATCCGTTGGGAATCGAAATAGCCGGCTGGCCGGTCGAGTTGAACGGAAAAGTGAACGCGATCCATCCGTAGATTTCGTCGGCGCCCGTGGCGGGGTTCGACGGCAAGCTGCCGATACGCACCGCGGGACGCGTGAGCGTCGGCGCGAGGAGCGCGTCGTAAGGCATGAGCGCGTGGACTACTTCGCGCGACGTGTTATGCATCCCGGTGACCGCGCGGATATAGTCGGCGGCGGAAATTTTCGCGCCCCATTCGTAGCTGCCGCGCACCACGGGATCGAGCAGGTCCGGATTCGGGATGTTCAGCGCGGACACCGAGGCGCCGACGATCACGCGCGCATATTTACCGAGCATCGCGCCGGGATCGAGCGCGATAGACTCGACGCTATGCCCCATCTCGCGAAACACACCGCATGCCGACTCGAGTGCGGCCAGAGTTTCCGGCTCGACGGTGCCGAGTGCGCTTCGATTGATCATCGCGAGGCGAAGTTTCTTCGGATGCGCCGAGACCTCATCGACGAAAGGACGTAACGGCGGACGCGCCGCGTACGGATCGCCCGGCATCATGCCGGACATCGCATCGAGCATCAGCGCCGCGTCGCGAACCGTGCGCGCGATCGGCCCGGTAGTCGAAAGTCCGCCCCACGACTCACCCTCCGACGGTGCGCGCGTGATTCGTCCGCGCGACGGTTTGATTCCGACCAGCCCGCAGCATGCCGCCGGGATTCGCACCGAGCCGCCGCCGTCGCTGCCCTGCGCCACCGGATGCAATCCCGCACAGACCGCAGAACTGCTACCGCCGCTGGAGCCGCCGGCAGTGTGTTCGAGGTTCCACGGATTCCGCGCCGGCGGACAGAGACCGCCCTCGGTTGTCGGCCGCAGCCCGAACTCAGGCGTGGTCGTCTTGCCGAGCAGTATCCCGCCGGAGTTCGCGAGCCGCACCGCGAGTTCCGCATCGGCCGGCGCGTGCCAATTCTCGTAATTCTTCGATCCGAACGTGGTGCGAATATCTTTCGTCCACAGCAGGTCCTTGAGCGAATACGCAACGCCGAACAGCGGCAGCGTGGCCGCCTCCGACGCATTCATCTTCTCGAGCCGCGCCGCATCCGCAAGCGCACGGTCGGCTGTGACCGTCATGAACGCGCCCAGCTTTGGATTCAGCTTCTCGATGCGCGCAAGAAAAAATTCGGCAACCTCGCGCGGCCGAACTTCCTTCTTGAGCACCAGCTCGCGCAAATCCCACGCTTCGATGAACGGATTAATCATCGTCGGACATCCTCTTTCAATCGATCGGCGGATGTTTGTCCTTCCAGGGTCGCGCTTTTTCGAATTGCGCGGCAAGCCCGATGATCGTCACCTCGTCGGCCTGACGACCAACGATCTGCATCGCGAGCGGCAGCCCCGATTTGCTGAATCCCGTTGGCACCGAGAACGCCGGCTGACCCGTCGCGTTGAACGGGAACGTGAACGGAATCCATTCGAGCAGCTCGTCCAGGTATTTTCCCGGATGCGACGGCAGCGTGCCGAGCTTCACCGCCGGACTACTTGTGACCGGCGAGATGACGGCGTCGTAGGGCGCGAGCTCCTGCACAATCTCGCGCGACATATTGTGCATCTGCGTCACCTTCGTGATGTATTCGACGGCCGTGATTTTCTGCCCCGCGTCCCACAGCTCGCGCACCACCGGATCGACCAGGTTGATATCTTTGACCGGCGTCGAGCCGACTCCCGCGCAGATCACCGGGATCACTATGTCGCGCAAACGGCCGCCAGGATCGCAACTGATCGGTTCGACTCGATGGCCCATTTCCTCGAACACTTTCGCGGCGGAATGGAGCGCGTCGAGCGTCTCGGAATCGACCTTCGCCAGCGCGGTTTTTGAGATCATCCCGATCCGCAGATGACGCGGCGTGCTCTCGACTGCGGCTTTGAACGATGTGACCGGCGGGGGCGCCCAGTATGGATCGCCGACGACCGGACCGTGCATCACGTCGAGCATCGTGGCGACGTCGCGCACCGATCGCGCCATCGGGCCGTCAGTCGCGAATCCCGCCCACGCCTCGCCGGCAATTGGCGACAACGAGACCCGTCCGCGCGACGGCTTGATTCCGACTACGCCGCAACATGCCGCCGGGATCCGAATCGACCCGCCGCCGTCGCTACCCTGCGCGATCGGGCCGAGTCCCGCCGCGAGCGCACTGCCTGCGCCGCCGCTCGAACCGCCCGCCGTGCGTTCGAGGTTCCACGGATTGCGCGCCGGCGGACACAGCCCGCCCTCAGTCGTCGGACGCCCACCGAACTCGGGCGTCGCCGTCTTGCCGAGCAGAATCCCGCCCGAATTGCGCATCCGCGTGACGGTTTCGTCGTCGGCCGGCGGCATAAAGTTCTCGTAGTTCTTCGATCCCATCGAGGTCGGGATGTCCTTGGTCCAGTTGAGATCCTTGATCGAGTACGGCACCCCAAACAGCGGCGCGCGATGCCGCTCCGCGTCGCTCATCTTGTCGAGTCGGTCAGCGTCCGCCAGCGCGCGTTCCGGCGTAATAGTCATGAACGCACCAAGCTTCGGATTCAGCTTCTCGACGCGCGCGATGAAGAACTCCGCAACCTCCCGCAGCTTGACTTCCTTCTTGAGCACCAACTCGCGCAGTTCGTATGCCTCGATATAAGGATTGAGCATCGCGTTCACCTCCGGAGGAAATTCCTAGTTAGCCCAAAACATCGCCGCCCGCCAACGCAGTTTTGTTTTTTGTGTCATCCCGAGCGTAGCCGAGGGACCCCGGATCTTTCTGAATGCTCGCCGACGCACCCCAACCACTCATCGAGTGATATCTTTGGCGCTCACTCCGTGGTTGAGGGTGACGCGGCAGGCACTCAGAAAGATCGGGGTCCCTCGACTACGGCAGCCTTCGCTCGGGATGACACACAAATCGAGATGGCGCAAAAAACAGATGACACAGTGATAAGAATGATAAGACTTACCAGACGGAGATCTCGCGATTGCTTCCTTCTGCGATTCTTTGGACGCATGCTGCTGCTGGCGCTATCTGGGTCGGCGCGTGTGCATGCTTTGTGATCGCGGGACTCGCTCTTGCGACCGGCAGCGACGAGCAACGCAATTTTGTCGCGAACGCCGCGCCCAAGATCGATGTGCTTGGATTGGTCGCTGCGGTCGTGCTGCTCATCACAGGATTCATCAACCTGATGACCGCCGGAGTTGCGCGTCGCTTCGTATTTTCGACTGCGTTCATGACCGTGCTTGCGATCAAGATTGCGTTGTTTATCGTTATGATCGTCGTGATGACCTGGTCGATGAGAATCGGTGCCGTCATCAGGGCGGTCGTGGCGCGCGGGCGTACCGACGCGGTGCCGACTGCGATGACTCGGATGACGCGGGCGCATCTCGCGATTGTCGCGATGGGCGCGCTCGCGCTGATTCTCGGGAC
>PMOH01000273.1 GCA_003161515.1 Deltaproteobacteria bacterium | reverse complement strand
GCGCTCGCGCTGATTCTCGGGACATGGCTGATGGGAAGTTAGATGGCTGACATACCACCGAAAATCAAAGTCGGCGCGTTCGAGGTCGCGTTTCTCGCCGACGGGCTGTGGCGCAATGACGGCGGATGCATGTTCGGCGTGGTGCCGCGCGAACTCTGGAAGCACAACCATCCGCCCGACGATCGCAACCGTATCCGCCTCAACCTGACGTGCCCGCTTATAATGAAGGGCAATGACGCGATCCTGGTCGATACGGGAATCGGAAACCGTCTCAGTGCAGTCGAGCGCCAGATCTTCGATCATGGCGACGGATGGCTGCCGCAGCATCTGCGCGCGCTTGGGATGGAAGCCGGCGACATCACTCATCTGATCGTGTCGCATCTGCATTTCGATCATTGCGGCGGGATCGTGCGGCGGCGCGATTCCGGCGCGCTCGAGGCTGCGTTCCCGCGCGCGCGAATTTTCGTGCAGCGCGGCGAACTCGAAATCGCCGACCATCCGCGGAACGAGCGGCTGCGCGCCGCGTATCGGCATGCTGAAGAAATTCTCGTGCCGGTGCGCTCGATGCTCGAAGCCATCGACGGCGATACCGACATCGTCGCGGGCGTGCGCGCCGTCGTAACCGGCGGTCATACGCGGGACCATCAGGCGGCGATTGTTAGCGACGGTGGCGAATCCTTCATGCATCTCGCCGACATCGTGCCGACGCGATCGCATATCCGCGGTCCGTGGAACCAGGCCTACGACCTCGACGCGCTGCGCACGATGGAACAAAAAGCGCACTACCTCGGGCTCGCCGCGGAGCATCGATGGTGGCTGTCGTTCGCGCACGATGATGCCGTTTTCGCCGCGATGGTGCGCAACGATCGTGGGCGTATCGTGCTCGGCGACACCGTCCCGGTTTCCGCGCGTCTCTTTGAATAGCTTTCGCCGCCTACAGTCTTTTCCGATTTGGCGCAAATTTGCATCCTGCTGATTTTTCGATTCGGAATGCGCCTGAGTGCGTTGCTTACCGCCTATGTAACTTGTTGCAAATCACTTGCTCCGTTATACTCGACACAAGAATGGGCTCCAGAAAAAGTACGGCCCGACAGATTTCCCCTCTCCCAGGCAGCAAAACTGCTCAACATTCTATAACCCGAACCCGAAGGAGATAGCCGATGGCGGATCTCAATAACTTCGAGCGAGTGATCAAGGAAGACCGCGCTGCGCGTGAGTCGAAGCAGTGGCGCGGCACTTTGCTCGAATATCTCGAGGTCGTGAAAGCCGACCCGATCATGACCAAGCTCGCGCACGCGCGGATCTACGACCTGATCATTTCGATCGGGCTGCACCCGCTGGCCGACACCGACGATCCGCGCACCAAGCGGCTGTTCAAGGATGAGCCGCTCAAGGTATTCGATTTTTTCTCGGAGGAATTCTTCGGGATCGAACGCACCATCGCGCAGATCGTCCGCTATTTTCATTCGGCGTCGCTCAAGGGCGAAGAGAGCCGGCAGGTTCTCTACCTGATGGGCCCGGTCGGCTCGGGCAAAAGTTCGCTGGTCGAGCGAATCCAGCGCGGACTCGAGCAAGTCGGAATGATCTACGCGATCGAAGGATGCCCAATGAACGAAGAGCCGCTGCATCTCGTCCCGCGCCATCTGCGGCGCGAATTCGAGAAGATGCTCGGCGTGCATATCGAGGGCGACCTGTGCCCGGTGTGCCGCTATCGGCTCAAGTCTGAGTTCAATAATCGCTACGAAGAATTTCCGGTGGCCGCGCGCAGCTTCTCCAAGCGCAACCGCGTCGGTGTCGGCGTAGTGCCGCCGGTCGATCCGAATAACCAGGACACTTCGGTGCTGATTGGCTCGGAAGACATCTCGAAGCTCGATCAATATTCCGAGGGCGACCCGCGCGTGCTCGAACTCAACGGCGCGCTCAACGTCGGCAACCGCGGAATCGTCGAGTTCATCGAAGTTTTCAAGAACGAGACCGAGTACCTGCACGCGATGATCACGGCGACGCAGGAAAAGGTGATCCCGGCGCCGGGTCGGCACGGGATGGTGTACGTCGATACCTGCATCGTCGCGCATTCGAACGAGGCCGAATGGCAGAAGTTCAAGGCCGATCACACCAACGAGGCGATCCTCGATCGTATCGTCGTCGTCAAGGTGCCGTACAACCTGCGCCTGTCGGAAGAGGTCAAGATCTACCAGAAGATCATCAAGAACTCCGACTTCCGCGCGCACGTCGCGCCGCACACGCTCGAACTCGCCTCGATGTACGCGATCCTGTCGCGGCTCGAGCCGACCTCGAAGTGCGACCTGATGACCAAGCTGCGGCTCTACAACGGTGAGGAAGTCGTCGAGAAAGGACGCACCAAGAAAATCGACGTGCAGGAGCTGAAAGAAGACACCAAGCGCGAGGGCATGTCGGGGATTTCGACCCGCTTCATTATGAAGGCGCTCGACAACGCGCTGTCGGACAACGTCACCGGCAACTGCATCAATCCGATCAACGTGCGCGAGGCGCTGATCTCGATGACCAAGGAAGGCGACCTGCCCGACGACACTCGCAAGCAGTACCTCGAGTTCCTGCAGGACACGCTGCACAAGGAATATCTCGACCTGCTCGAAAAGGAGATCACGCGTGCGTTCGTGTACTCGTACCAGGA
>PMOH01000028.1 GCA_003161515.1 Deltaproteobacteria bacterium | reverse complement strand
CGACCACGCCGAGCGTGCCGACCGTGTACAGGTCGCCGGGCACGGGCTCGGCCACCTTTGGATCTTTCTGCGTGACCAGCAGAATCGGCGTCTTCTTCGCCTCGGCGGCTTCCAGAGCCTTAATCGACTTCTGGCGGCCGACGAAGATTGGATAGACTTCGTGTGGGAATACGATCAATTCGCGCAACGGGAACAGTGGGACCACGTTCGACGTTGCATTCTGATTATCTTTCTTGTCGTTACGAAAAAGCATCTACTTCTCGAATCTCCCCGTAGCTACGCGGTTTCGGCGGTCTTTTGATAGACCAGCAGTGGCTGCTCCTTATGAGTAACCACCTCTTCCGAGATTAGCACCTCCTTAATGTTGGGTTGTGACGGGATGTCGAACATCAGGTCCATCATGATTGCTTCCATGATGGCGCGCAGTCCGCGAGCACCGGACTTGCGCTTGAGCGCCTCGCGCGAGATCGCCTTGAGCGCGCCCTGTGTGAATTTGAGATGGACGTTCTCCATGTCGAAGAGTTTCTGATACTGCCGCACCAGCGCGTTCTTCGGCTCACTGAGGATTCGCACCAGCGCTTCCTCGTCCAGCTCGCCGAGCGTCGCGATGACGGGCAGGCGGCCGACGAATTCCGGAATCAAGCCAAATTTGAGCAAGTCCTCCGGCTGCACTTCATATAGAAGCTCGGAGACGGTCTTGGGATCGCGATGGGTCAAGTCGGCGCGGAAGCCCATCGTCTTGCCCGAGATGCGCCGCCGGATGATGTCGTCGAGTCCGACGAATGCGCCGCCGCAGATGAACAGGATGTTGGTGGTATCGACCTGCAGGAANNGGATGCTTGCGGCCGCCCTTGGGCGGTACCGACGCCATCGTGCCCTCGATGATCTTCAACAGCGCCTGCTGGACGCCTTCGCCTGACACGTCGCGCGTGATCGACGGGTTATCGCCCTTGCGCGCGATCTTGTCGATCTCGTCGATGTACACGATGCCGCGCTGGCATCGCTCGATGTCGTAGTCGGCGTTCTGNNAGCAGCGACAGTATGATGTTCTCGACGTCTTCGCCGACGTAGCCGGCCTCGGTCAGCGAGGTGGCGTCGGCGATTGTGAAGGGCACTTGCAGGAAGCGCGCGAGGGTTTGCGCGAGCAACGTCTTGCCGACGCCGGTCGGGCCAATCAGCAGGATGTTGGATTTTTGCAGTTCGACGTCGCCGGTCACCATCTGCGAGTCGATACGTTTGTAATGATTGTGGACCGCAACCGAGAGAATTTTCTTGGCGCGTTCCTGTCCGATCACGTACTGGTCGAGCACCCGCTTGATTTCGGCGGGCTTGGGCACCGCGGAGCTTTGGCTGAAGGCTTCTTCGCTGTCAGTCTCCTCGGCGATTATGTCGTTACAAAGGTCGATGCATTCGTCGCAAATATAAACCGTAGGGCCGGCAATCAGCTTTCGAACTTCGTCCTGGCTCTTGCCGCAAAACGAGCAAACCAGGTTGCCCGAGCGGTCGTCATGCTTGGCCATTACTGCCTCCGCGGCTCACTTGGACGGCCTTCGGCTAACGATTACCTCATCAATCAGGCCGTATTCAACCGCCTGATTCGGCGCCATGAAGTAGTCGCGATCGGTATCTTTTTCGATCTTTCGAAGATTCTGTCCGGTATGCTTCATTATGATGTTGTTGATTTCCTCCCGCGCGTGCAAAATCTCCTTCGCGTGTATCTCAAGGTCGCTCGCCTGTCCCTGCATCCCGCCCAGCGGCTGATGCAGGATGATGCGCGAATGGGGCAACGCGTAGCGCCGTCCCTTCGCACCCGCCAACAGCATGATCGCGGCCATGCTCGCCGCCTGTCCCAGACACAGGGTCGAGACCGGCGGCCGGATGAATTCCATTGTATCGTAAATCGCCATCCCAGCCGTCACCGATCCGCCGGGCGAATTGATGTAGAAGTTGATTTCTTTTTCGGGATCTTCGGACTCGAGGAACAGGAACTGCGCCGTCACCAGGTTGGCGACGTCATCGTTGATTTCGGTTCCGAGAAAGACGATGCGGTCCTTTAGCAGGCGAGAGTAGATGTCGTAGGCTCGCTCTCCGCGTCCGGTCTGTTCGACGACCATCGGTACCAGGTTGCTCATACCGTTAACCCGCGCCACAGCCCGGTTCCGACAACGATTGAGAGACGGCTACTGACGCCTTCAAATTGTAACCACTCGGAAATGGGGGAGCAACCTTGATCGGCGCCGAACCGCGTAGCAATGATGCTACTTCTGTTCAGATGAGCCCTCTTCAGGCGTCTCAGACGGTGCATCTGCACCCGATTCGGGCGGTGCATCTTCGCGTTGGGCGCGGCTCAAAATAAAGTCGAGCGCCTTCTCGCGGCGCATCGATTGTCGGAGCGCCTCGCGACTTTCTTCCTTGCGATAGAACTCGGCGGCGCGGTCGCGATTGCGTCCGCTCCCGGTCACGATCGCAGCGACGCGATCGCCCAGCTCTTCGTCATTGATCTCGATTTTTTCCTGATCGGCGAGCGCATCGACGATCAACGCCGTGCGCGCGCGCTTCTCGGCCCGCGACTTCAGGTCGTCGGCATTCTGCTTGACCCGTTCGGTGGCGTCCTCATGCGACATGCCGCCCGATTCGAGAGTCTGATGCAGCTCGGCTTCCATCGCACTCAGCTCGCGCGCGACCAGCGACTCGGGCAGCTCGACCGGATTGCGCTCGATCACGAGATCGAGCAGTCCCTGGCGGACGCGGGCGTCGGCCTCCTGCTTGGCATGCGCGAGCAGCTCACTGCGGACGCGGGTGCGAAACGCATCGAGGTTCTCGTCGCCAAGATCCTTCGCAAAATCGTCATCGACGGTCGGCAGCTCGCGCTTGTAGATTTCTTTGGGAGTCGCGCGCCATTCGATGTTCTTGCCGGCCAGCTCTTTCTGGCTGTAATCGTCGGGGTACGTCTTCGAGGACTTCATCTCTTTGCCAATCTCGGCGCCGATCAGCGCTTCGTGAACGCCGTGTGCGAGCGCGCGTTCCGAGACTTCGACCAGCCGGTCTTCAACCTTGCTGGTCGCCATCGACTTGCCGTCTTCGAACGCTTCGATCGACGCGAGCGCATAGTCGCCGTCCTCGACGATCGTGCGATCCTCGACCTTCTTGAGCGTCGCCTGGCGCAGGCGAAATCGCTCGATCGCCTCTTCGAGTTGCTCGTCGGTGACCTCGACCGTGGACTCGGGCACTTTGAGGCCCTCGTAGTCCTTGACCTCGATAGTCGGGCGCAAGTCGAAGGTCGCGCTGAACTTGAGCGCGAGGTCCTTCTGCAGGTCAGTCTGCTCGGTGACGATTTCGGGGGCGACGACGGGCTTGAGGTCGTGCTCCTCGAGCGCCTTTTTGGTGTATTCCTCGACGAGCTTCTGAACTACCTCGCCGCGGACCTGTTCGCCGAAAAATCGCTCGAGCAGATTGCGCGGCGCATGGCCGGGGCGAAAGCCCTTAAGCACCACGCCGCGTTTGAGTTC
>PMOH01000289.1 GCA_003161515.1 Deltaproteobacteria bacterium | reverse complement strand
GGCAAGCTCGAGGAAACATTGGCGGCGTTCGAAGACGACATAGATGCCGCGATGGTCTATACCAACGCATCGATGATCGCGGCCGACGGCAAGATGCTCGGCACTACTTATACTCCGGAAGGCGAGAGGCGCGCGCCCGCGATGGACGACCTGTTGTCGGGGCTCTGGAATATTTTGCCGAGCACTGCCGTGATGAAGCGGGCGACCTTCGACGCGATCGGCGGATTCCGCGAAGAGTTCGCGACCGGGCATCCGCAATGGGAAGACAGTTACTTCATGATCGTCGCGCGCGAGCAGGGGCGTTTCATCTATATCGATGAGCCAACCGTGCTTTACCGTGTTGCAGGTTCGGTGGCAGACAGCCTGAAGCGTCGCCGCGTGTGGAAATCAGATTCGGAAAATTCCGAAACGGTGCGCGTGGACCGCTACGTGCGGAATTCGGAATTGATGCAACGGCTGGTACGCGAGCGCTTCGGCAAAAGCGCGGTGCGATTGCTCTCCGCGATACGCCGCGCAACCGCCGGCCTGTTGGTGAGCGTCGGACTTACCGCGATGCTCGACTACGATCGAATCTTTGCGCGCCGCTGTTATCGGCTCGCGCTGCACTACGATCCCATCAGCCCGAAGACCTACGTGCGTATCGCGTGGACCTACTTGCCGGTACGCGTTGCACGAGCGGTATCGGCCGCGTTGCCGTCCAGGATTCAGCGCGCCGTTTCAGGACCGGCCCACGCCTGATGTGGGAACGCTTGTGAAAGTTTCGGTGATTATCCCCGTCTTCAACGGCGAGGCGACTATTGCCGGGACTCTGGAGAGCGTGTTCGCGCAACGGTTCGGTGGGCAGTTCGAGGTGATCGTCGTCAACGACGGATCGACCGACGCCACGCGCGCGCTGCTGGAGAATTTCGGAGATCGGATCCGCGTGATCGACCAGGAGAACCGGGGTATCTCGGCGGCTCGCAATGCGGGCATCAGGGCGGCGGCCGGCGAATATATCGCGCTGCTAGACGCGGACGATACGTGGACGGCGGACAAGCTCGAACGAACCGTGCCGGTGCTCGACCACAATCCGGCGGGCGTCGCGGTATTTTCCGACGGGACCATAGTTGACAGCGCGGGCGGGGTCCTCGCGCCGCTTTACGTCGCGCCCGGATACGATCATTCGCCGACGCTCGATGAAATGCTCAGCAACGGGCCCTGGCCGATATTGGTTGGCTCGATCGTCGTGCGGCGGGAAACGCTCCTCGCGGTCGGCGGCTTTGCCGAGGAGTTTGGCAGAGACTACGGCGCCGAGGACGCATTCGCGTGGCTGCTGATACGCGAGCGCGGCGAGATCATCTACCTACCGGAGAAGCTGGTGCGGTATCGGATGCCGCTGTTCCATGAACAGCTCGCAAAGCGTCTTCGCCCGCATGACTGGAAAGGGAAATCGCGCGGCACGCCGGCGGATCCGGAGCAGCACTTCAGAGGCAACCAGGTGTGGGCGCGGCTCATGCTCGAGCGATTCGGCGCTCGCGGCCGCAAATTGGCAAACTATGCAATCGATGCGACGGCGCGCGAGCAGGTGATGCTCGGAATGATGGCGATGGACCGGAGCGATCGCGAATTCGCGCGGCGATGCTACCGCGCGTCGATTCGTCATCGTCCGCTGTGGTTGAAAACTTATTTCCGGCTCGGATGGGCGATGCTTCCGGCCCACGTTTCGCGGCGCCTCTCACCGATACTTTCGCCGGGGCTGCGACGCAGCCTTTCAGGTCCGCCGTTCCTGGAGGAGCGGACCCAATGAAACTGTCGGTAGTTATTCCCACCTACAACGACGAGGCCACCGTCGCCGAGACGCTGGAAAGCGTGTTCGCGCAGCGCTTCGACGATCCATTCGAGGTGATCGTCGTCAACGACGGTTCGACCGACGGCACACGCGCGGTGCTCGAAAAATTTGGCAAACGAATCCGCGTGATCGATCAGCAGAATGCGGGCGTCGCGGCGGCGCGCAACGCCGGCATCAGGGCCGCGGCGGGCGAATATGTAGCGCTGCTGGATGCCGACGATACCTGGATCGAGGGGATGCTCGCGAAAACGGTGCCGGTGCTCGACAGAAATCCGGCGTGCACGGCGGTATTCGCCGATGGGATGGAGGTGGACGGCGCGGGCAGGGTCGTCGAGCCGAACTACGTCGAGCCCGGGTGCGATCATGCGCCGACGCTCGAGGAAATGCTCGGCGGCCGGCCGTGGCCGATACTGGTTGGCTCGATCATCGTGCGACGCGAAACGCTGGTCGCGATTGGCGGATTCCCCGACGAATTTAATGCGGAACATTGGGGCGGTGAGGACACTTTCATCTATCTGCTGATTCGCGAGCGCGGCGAATTCGCATACGTGCCTGAGGTGCTGGTCCGGCATCGGCTCAGAGAGTTCCACGCGCACTTCGCCAACCGTTTGCGCAACCGCCGCTTCGAGATCGATTCAGCGGAAGAATTTAGCGAGTTCGAGCGCCGCTTCGGTGGACACTCGGTGCTCGCGCGATTGTCGCTGGAACACTTCGGCGCGCGCGGCCGTAAGATTGCTCGATGGGCTATCAACCGGATCGCAAACGAGCTGGTAACCGTCGGCCTGATGGCGATGCATGACGGCAATACAGTGTTCGCGCGACGATGTTACCGCGCCTCGATTCGATATCGTCCACTGATGTTCAAGACCTATTTGCGGCTCGGGTGGGCGATGCTTCCGGTCAAAATTTCGCAGGCGATTTCCCCGATGCTCGCGCCGGAGACGCGGCGGAGCCTGTCGGGACCGCCGTTTTCCATCGCGCAAGATCGCGCGCAATGAAGCCGAAATCGTGAACATCCTGGAACGAGCCAGCATCGCAATCCGTCACGCTCCCGCGCTGGAACGTGCGGACTGGCTGTGGGATCGAGTCCGCCCGGCCTACGACCGCGTGCTTTCGACAATTGTGCGAACGCGCGGGGTCGAGCGCGTGATCAATGGCACCGATCGGTTCCGGCTGAGCGCGCAATCGCGCGGGTTCATTGCCGAAGAATATGAACCAGTCGTGTGGCGCCGCGTGATGCGCGAAGTCAGCGCCGGCGACCATGTCGCGGAAGTCGGCGCGAGCATCGGGCTCTACGCGCTCGCGTTCGCGGGACGAGTCGGAGCGGCGGGCCACGTCACCGCGTTCGAACCCGATCCTGAGAGCGCATCGGCTCTGGAAGCCAACATCAGCGTCAACGGCTGGCAAGATCGAATAACCGCAATCAGGGCCGCGGTTGGCAAAAGCAGCGGGCAGGTCCGCTTTGCCGCTGCGCACGGGCTGGAATCGCGAATCGAAACGCGTCGAGAGGCATGCGACGGTGTAATCACGGTGCCGATGATTACGCTGGACGACGCGCTTGCCGGCGATCGAATCGACGTGATCAAAATCGACGTCGAAGGCTTCGAGCAGCAGGTGATCGAGGGTGCGCGACGTGTCCTGTCCAGGGAGCGCGGGCGTCCCCGGGCAATCCTGGTGGAAGTGCATCCATTTGCGTGGGCGGAAACAGGCACGACCAGTGCCAGCTTTCTCGGGCTGCTCGCCGCGATGGGTTACCGAGTCGAGGACATGACGGGCAATTCGGTCTCTAGCATCAATGAGTATGGCCACATCATTGCAATCGCGGACTAGCAACGGCGTAGCTCGGGCGATCGGTCCGTCCGCCAGCGCGAGTCCGCGGGTGCTGGTCGTGATGTATGGCAACCCGAACTATCATCCGCCGACAATCAACGGCGTTCGGATCATGAGCGAGCGATTCGCGGTGAACGTCGTGTGCCGCAACGAAGCCGGTCCTGACGCAGATTGGCCGCATTCGGTGGCGATCGAAAGAGTTGGCGAACTTGTGACCGCGAACGAGAGTTTTGGTGCGAGCGTCTGGCGCAAGTTGTCCTGGTATCGAACATTTGTGCGGCGGGTCGCCGCTACCATCGCAGAAACCGGACCCGCGCTGATTTACGCCTACGACCCGATCGGTTTTGCGGCGTCGATCGCGGCGATCGCTAAGTCGGGAGTTGAAATTCCAGTGGTGTTTCATTGCCACGACACCCCCGTGCTCGGCTCGCGGCGAATCGCGTCGCTGCAGGATTGGATTATCCGCTATGCATTGCGTCACACGTGCGACGCAGCGATCACGATTTTCCCGTCGAAGCATCGCGCCCCTTTGTGGCTGGATAAGGCGGGCGATCCGCGCGCTCCGCTGATCGTTCCCAATGGCGCCGCGCGCGATTTCTATCCGTCGCGCGAGGATTGGAACGCACTGGCGCAACGGCGGTGGGAATCAAAACGAGTCCTCTACCTGGGTTCAATGGGCCCTGAGAATGGGCAACCGCAGGCGCTCAGCGCTCTGGCTGTGCTTCCCTGCGCGTTCAAACTCGACATGGCGGGCTTCGGTACCGCTGAATTTCGTCGCGAACTGTCTGAGTTGGCCGCAGCGCTTTCGCTTGAGGCCCGCGTCAGCATCTCAGATTGGGTGCCCGACCATGAACGTAACCGTCTTGCGGAGCAGGCCAGTGTCGGCCTCGTGCTGTATCGCGCGGTAAATCTCAACTGGGAGCATTCGGGTCCGTCGCCCAACAAGCTGTTCCAATACGCCGCCTGGGGATTGCCGGTGGTGGTACCCGACCGCGAGAGCTTCCGCGAATTTTTTGCGAACGACGAATGGGTCAACTACGCCGATCCCGAGGATCCCGCGGCGATCGCGCGGGCGATCGAGTTTATCCTGGGCGATCGCGATCGTTACGTCGCGATGTCGCGTGCAGCGCGTCGTGCGCACGAGACCAAGTATAACTACGAGCGCCTGTTTGCACCGGTGCTCGAGAAAATTTGTACTCTCGTCGAGGCCGCGCATGATGCATCCGAGCTCCGTCACGCCCGATGAAGCAAGTCAGGTTTGATCCTGCGCCCGCTGTCTTGCTTGCAGTCCCGGACATTGAGGTGCAGCGCTACCTTCAGGCCTATCCTTTGTTGAA
>PMOH01000103.1 GCA_003161515.1 Deltaproteobacteria bacterium | reverse complement strand
GAAGTACACGAGCTGGCGCGGCTGGCCAAGCGAATCCCGCGCAACGGCAGCAATGCGTGGGACGATTCGAGCGTGCGGCAACGCTGCGCGGAGTTCGCGGCCGAAGCGCTCGCATTGCGATACACCGGCTATCGGCAACTCACGCGTCAGTTGAAGGGGATGCCGCCGGGGCCGGAAGGCTCGATGATGAAACTGTGCGGCACCGAACTTGGCCTCAAGATTGCGCTGTACGCGATGGAGCTGTTGGGGCCCTACAGCCAACTCGAATTCAACGCGCCGTTCGCGGTCGATAAGGGCAAGTGGTCATTCCGGATGCTCGCGGCGCGCGGCCCGACGATTTACGCCGGGACGAATCAGATCCAGCACAATATTATTGGCGAGCGCGTGCTGGGGTTGCCCAAAGGGTAAATCACTTCATTTAATGCGGAACCCGCGGTGGGTTCCGCACCTCCCTCGGCAGGGGTGACCCCTGCACCCAGTACTAAATCGCAAATTTGCGCGGCGGGTATTTACCTCTCCCTGCGGGAGAGGTCGTGCGGCGACACTTGTGTCGCACACGGGTGAGGGCGCTGGCATTCAGCTCGATGCGAGCGCCCTCACCCGCGCCGGAGGCGCGTCCTCTCCCGTGGGGAGAGGTGTTGGATTGTTCCGCGCACGCCTCAGAAAATTCCGCGACAGCATTATCCACATTGTTACGCTCATTATACTTTACTGTTACCGCGTTTCGTGGCACTGTGCCGCGAACGCGCAATTTGTATGCTGCTGCAACTCACCGCTTCCGCTTACTTCGACTTTCTACAACAATTCGCTTCGCTTGCTCGCGACCCTATCGGCTACGGCTTCGGAGTTCCGCGCGGCGACGGCCGTCCTATCCTGCTGATTCCGGGATTCACCGCCGGCGATTGGTCGCTCGGCACGCTCGCGCGATGGCTTGGGCGTATCGGATACAAGCCCTACCTGTCGGGAATCGATCTCAACGTCGGGTGCCCGCGCCGCAAGGTGGAGCTGGTGGGATGGCGAGTCGAGAAGATCGCGCGCGAGACCGGACAGCGCGTGACGATTATCGGGCACAGCCTAGGCGGGGTGCTCGGACGCGCAATCGCCGCGTCAAATCCCGCTGCGGTGCGCGAAGTGATCGCGCTCGGTTCGCCGATTCGCAACGGATGGACCGGCGTGCACGATCAAATGCGTCCCACGCTCGAGGCGATCCAGTCGTTCTGGCAGACGTTTTCCAGCGCTCCCGAGAATTGCGGGACGATGGAATGCTCGTGCGGCATTGCAGAGGCAGTGTTCGCGCCGACGCCGCCGCGATGCCGCTTCAGTGCAATCTACACGCGCCGCGACGAGGTTGTGCAATGGGAAGCGTGTATCGACGACAAGGCGTCCAGTTACGAGGTGCCGGGATTGCACGTCAGCCTGATCGTCAATCGCGAGGTTTTTCGGCTGCTCGCCACGATCCTCGCCGGCGCCGAAGTCGAGCACGCCGCCGCTTGAACCTTTCCCGCCCGTAGTTAGTATTCATCATTAGTATTCGACGACGAGGAGATTCCGAGATGGCATCAGTTCGCGATTTCGCCCAAACCAAAGACGGCCCGAAACTTCGCTACGAGATTCGAGGCAATGGAGAGCCGGTCGCGCTAATCATGGGATTCAGCGGATCGGGCCGCGGATGGGGCGAGGCGTTCCTCAAGCTAATGGAAGCGCGGTTCAAGATTTTCGTGATCGACAATCGCGGCACCGGCGAGAGCGACAAGCCTGATGCCGAGTTCACGCTCGGCGACCTGGCGGCGGATATCGCAGCGGTGCTGGATCATGCGAAGACTCCGCGCGCGCACATTTTCGGAATCTCGATGGGCGGGATGATCGCGCAGGAATTCGTGCTCGCATATCCGGAGCGCACGCGCGGGCTTGTGCTCGGATGCACCAACTGCGGCTCGAGTCATTCGGTGCCGGCGGATCCTGCCGCGATCGCCAATCTGATACCGGCGCCCGGGATGGATCCGATCGAGCAGGCGCGGCGCGCATTTTCGGTGGCATGCGGAAAGGCGTTTCTGAATTCGGAGGCGGGGCAGGCGATTCTCAATCAGGCAATCGCCGAGATGGGCAACTATCCAGTGACGCCGATGCATACCTTCATGCGGCAGGGTCAGGCGATTGGCGGGTTCGACAGTTTCGCACGGCTTGGACAAATCAAGTCGCCGACATTAATTATTCATGGGGACGACGATTCGATCGTGCCGTATCCGAACGCGGATGTTCTGCAAGGCGCGATCGCGGGATCGAAAAAACATACGCTCAAGGCCGCTGGTCACATGTTTTTCTGGGAAGTGCCGGAAGAAACCGTGCGCGTCGCGGGCGACTTCCTGGCTGCGGTGAAGTAACCGCCGGAGATTTCATTATGGCGAACTACGAAACCGTCATTTACGAAAAGGTTGAGGACAAAATCTACAGGCTCACGCTGAACCGTCCTGAAAAACTCAACGCGCTGTCGCAAAAGCTGCTCAAGGAACTCGATTCGGTGATGGACGAGTACGAATCGAACGCCGACGCGAGCGTGCTGATAATCCGCGGCGCGGGGCGCGCGTTCTCGGCCGG
>PMOH01000517.1 GCA_003161515.1 Deltaproteobacteria bacterium | reverse complement strand
TCCTTCATCCCCGCCAGATGCTGAATCGCGCCTGAAATTCCGACCGCGATGTAGAGTTCAGGCGCGACTACCTTGCCCGTCTGTCCAACTTGCAGGTCGTTCGGCACGAAACCCGCATCGACGGCCGCGCGCGACGCACCCATCGCGGCACCCATCTCGTCAACCAGCGGCTCGAGCACCGTCTTGAAGTTTTCGCCTGACTTGAGGCCGCGGCCGCCCGACACGATGATCCGCGCCTCGGTCAGTTGCGGACGATCGCTCTTGGTCGCGTTGAATGAAACGAATTCCATCTTGAGCGAGCCCGCATCGATCTCGGCATCCTGCTTTTCGACCGGAGCAACCGCGTCGCTCGGCTTGGCGGCGTCGAATGCGGTCCCGCGCACTGTTAATACTTTGATCGGACCGTCGAGCTCGACTGTCGCCATCACGTTGCCCGCGTACGTCGGACGCACGAAAGTATGTTCGTCGTTGATCGCGGTGATTTCCGACGCCATCGGGGCGCCGAGGCGTGCGGCTAGCCGCGGAAACAGGTCTTTGCCCATCGCAGTCGCGGTCGCGAGGATAAATTCCGCGTTTTCTTTTTTTGCCAGCGCGGCGAGCGCCTGCGCGTGCGCGTCGGCGAGATAGTTCTTCAGCGCCGGATGCGCCAATGCGATCACTTTGGCGACGCCGTACTTGGCGATTTCACCGGCCGCCGACTCAGGCGCATCGCCTGCAACCACCGCAATTGCTTTGCCGCCGCGTTTTTTCGCCAGGTCGAGGCCGGCGTGAACCGCCGTCAGCGTAGTCTTGGGGAAATGTCCCCCCTGATGCTCCGCGAAAATCAGAACGTCACCCATTTAAATTCACTCCGCGTTCGGGATTCGTAGTAGTCGTGATCAAATAACTTTGGCTTCGGTGTGAAGCACCGCGACCAGCTCCTGCACCGACGCGACTTTGCGCCCGGCCTGACGCTTGGGCGGTGCGGCGAGGGTCTTCACCTTGAGGCGGGGCGCGAGATCGACGCCGAGGCTGTCCGCCGGAATCTCCTTCAGCTCTTTCTTGCGCGCCTTCATGATTCCTGGCAGCGACGCGTAGCGCGGCTCGTTGAGGCGCAGATCGGTCGTGATGACGGCAGGGAGCTTGAACGCGATCGTCTCGAGGCCACCGTCAACTTCACGCACGACCGAAGTTTTTTCGGGAGTTATCTCGACCTTCGAGGCGAACGTCGCCTGCGGCCATCCGAGCATCTCGGCGAGCATCTGGCCGGTCTGATTCGCGTCGTCGTCGATCGCCTGCTTGCCCAATATGATGAGGTCGGGCTTCTCGTCGCCGGCGATCTTCGCGAGGATTCTGGCTATCGCGAGCGAATCGAGCGCCGTGTCGGTCTTGACCAGGATTGCGCGGTCCGCGCCCATCGCGAGTCCGGTGCGCAACTGTTCCTGCCAGGCGGATTGCCCGACCGTGACGAGGATGACCTCGCCGGTCTGTTTCTCCTTGATGCGGAGCGCCTCTTCGATCGCTATTTCGCAAAACGGGTTGATAACCCACTTGACGTTGTCGGTGGCGATACCGGTGCCGTCGGGCAGCACGCGGATAGTGGTCGCGGGATCGGGAACTCGCTTGATTGGAACCAGGATTTTCAAAGCCTTATAACTCCACGCATTCGTTCATGCATCGATTGATCTGGAACAGACAAAGTTGCCCAGGGAATAGCGCCGACAAACGCAAATTTTCTAACAGCGGTCGGCGAATCAGTCAAACAATACTAATGAGAGCGCCGCCGCGCAAAGCCTCGCGCCCGCGGACGGTAGCGTCACGCGCTGCGGAACGCTCGTTTTAGACCATGGGAATTTTAGAGTAAGCTTTGAGCCGCAATGCGTGACCGCAATGATACGGATCGCCGCCAAACGACGAATCGTCCCATTGAAGCATTTGACCACACTGGGAGCATTGATGGTCACGATGACCGCCCGGACCTGCCGTACCTGATAACGTGAATGACTCTCCACAATTCGGATACCGATAACGATCCATTTCTCATCCCCTCCTCGCGCAACCACCATCATCCGTCGTCGCTAAATTGAAGAACGCCATCTGGTACCAACACCCATGACTGTTTTCTCATTGTATAATAGTGACTGTCAGGTTTCAGCCAAGACGTATCGTCAAGCGTTCCCGCTTTGACACTCACGTTGTTCCCAGTTTGATGGTAGATGCGGGTGCCGCATTCCGGACAGAAAAAGCAAATCTTGATACGGCCGCTGTCGCATCTCACGTAAAATCTCTTTAGCACGCCTGCAATTAACTTAAATGCGCCACTCGGAACGGCCAAGCTCATGCCGAAAGCGCTCCCCGATTGGCGTTGGCACTCGGTGCAATGGCATACAGCAAGGCCAAGCGGCTCTCGCTCCACTCGATACCTCACTTTGCCGCACTGACAGCCGCCATCCATTGGAATCTTGAGAAGTCTCTCGTTTGCCATCGTGCTCCCCTTCTCCAGCGCGTTAGTGTTAGCCGAGGCCTAACACAATCGAGGTATGCGCAGCATCTCCCGCCGACACGCGTTTGATTCCCACTCCGTTCTGAATCTCAAGCGAAAGCGCTCTTGGAATGCATGTCCAGCACAATCTGAATCTAGGCAAAATTTGGTCCCTCACCCGCCGCGCGCGGACGCGCGGCAGCCTCTCCCCTCGTGGGGCGAGGCAAAGAAGGAGCCGGGATTCTTCGCTTCGCTCTGAATGACACAAAGCACCGGAACGATGCTCGAGCGTCACACACCTCGGTTGATCCGTGGCTGGGGGTGCGTCGGCTCGCGTCGAGAAAGATCCGGGGTCCCTCGGATTCGCTCGGGATGACACAAGACGCAGGCGACAGAAAAAGAATCTGAGAGCAAAATGGCGTTCTCGCCATTTTGCGATTTCT
>PMOH01000159.1:2306-2872 GCA_003161515.1 Deltaproteobacteria bacterium | reverse complement strand
GAGCTGCCGGGGCTCGAGCTGTGCCTGTCGATCGGCCTGATGAATCGCAGTCAGGCGGACGAGCTCAAGAGCGCGGGCGCGGGATGGATAAATCACAATCTCAATACGAGTCGCCGCTTCTATCCGGAAATCTGCACGACGCATACGTATGACGATCGGATCGAGACGATCGAGAACGTGCGCGCGGCGGGACTGTCGACGTGCTCGGGCGGAATTATTGGAATGGGCGAGACTGACGACGACATTATCGACCTCGCGTACTCGACGCGGCGGCTCGCGATCGATTCGGTACCGCTGAATTTTCTGCATCCGATTAAGGGCACGCCGCTGGAAGCGCAGCGCGCGCTCACGCCGGAGAAATGCCTCAAGGCGGCGTGCCTGTTCCGTCTGCTGAATCCGCGCAGCGAGGTTCGCGCGGCAGGCGGGCGCGAACTGAACGTCGGCGCGCGGCAGGCCGACCTGTTCAATGCGGTGAATTCGATCTTCGTCAACGGCTATTTGACGACCGCCGGATGGGACTGGTCGCGGACGCGGGAGTTGATCGAGCGGGCGGGGTACGAGCCGGA
>PMOH01000159.1:0-2264 GCA_003161515.1 Deltaproteobacteria bacterium | reverse complement strand
TTCCGAAAATCGCGAAGCGCTCCACCTACTACGCCTGTTGGCCTGACCTCATATGCGGGCCGCGATGAGTGCTTCGACTATCGCGAGATCTGACGGGGTTGTGATCTTGATGTTGGTGGTCGAGGCTTCGACTACCTCGACGCGGGCGCCGGCGCGCTCGACCAGGTCGGCGTCGTCGGTTGCGGCGATTTTTTCGCTCACTGCGCGCTGATGTGCGGCGACGAGGACGGCGCGGCGAAATGCTTGCGGGGTTTGGGCTTGCCATAGGCCTGCGCGCGCGATGGTCGCCGTGATTGCGCTGTCGGCGACGCGCTTCAATGTGTCGGAGACCGGTATCGCTGCGATTGCTGCGCCGGCGCGTGAGGCTGCGCTCAGGCATGCCTCGAAGATTGCAAGGGTCGCGAGAGGGCGGGCGGCGTCGTGGACGATCACGAGATCGCTTTCCGCGCTCGTGAGCTCGAGCGCGATTCGAACCGAGTCCTGGCGCTCGATTCCACCCACTGTAATCTTGACCGGTATGCTGAGACCGGCCGCCGATACCTCGTCGCGGGCAGCATTTTCGAATCCTTCCGGTACCGTGATCACTAATTCTTCGATCGAGTTGATTTGGCGGACGGTGGCGAGCGAGTAGGAGAGCATCGCGCGGCCTGCGATCTTCACGAACGCCTTCGGCACGTTCGATCCGAGGCGCACGCCGCTGCCCGCTGCCACGATGATCGCCGAGGCTTTCAATTCGATGCTGCTTGCGGCGGCGACGCGCCGCCCGTGTTTGTGACGAAGCTTGCGATCGCCCCGATTACGGCACCGTCAACATGCCCTGGCGTTTCGTATTCGGCGGGGCCCGGCTTGCCGATGCCCACGATGAACAGATGGTTGAGCGAGGGGAAGGTCTCGACCTGCACCTTGGCGTCGCCCTTCAGTCCGGTTTGCCAGTTGCGGATGTCCTCGTCGGTCACCTGGTAATCGCGGCCACCGTGTAGAATCAGAATTGGCACATCGAGAGTGCGAGCGAGCGCGACTTCATCGCGCGCGTCGAGGTCGTAGTAGTACGCGGCGGGCGCGCCGAAGAAAAATTGCGATGGCGGCATCTTATGCGCCGAGATTTCGTCGGCCTGGCGCTCGAGCGCCGCGAGTTCGTCGGGCGAGGCCTGACCGAGGTATCTCATCTGCTGGAAGACCATGACCGGCAGTTTGCGGCCGACCGGCGCGAGCAGCGCGATTCCAGCAATCGGCGACGCTGCCTTCGCGACTTCCGGCGCCAGCATCGCGCCAAGGCTGTGCCCGAGGACGAAAATCCGGTCGCGCGCCACTTCCCCCCGATCGCGCAGCAGTCCAACCCTGCTGCGCCGTCGTCGATCACTTCTTCCTTCACCGTGGTCGTCTGCGGATCGAGCGTCTTGTACGCGTAGGTGCGTTTGTCGTATCGCAGCACGACGATTCCGCGCGTGCTCAGGCCTTCGGCGAGATCCTTGAAGACGTGATTCGGGCCAATGGTCTCGTCGCGATCTTGCGGGCCCGACCCCGCGAGCAGCACGACCGCGGGAAAAGGGCTGTCGCCAACTGGAATGGTCAGGATGCCGGAGAGCTTCCAGGGATCTTTGCCGACGGTAACGGCTTCCGAGCGGAACTTGGTCGCGTCGGCATACGGCGGCGAGGTCGCCGGCGACGATGCAGACGGCTGGGTTGTCAGCGGGCGGAAGTAGAGTCCCGATATCTCGCCGGTCTGCGGCCTGACCGCCACGGTCGCCATCACCTTGCCGTGATCGAAGGCCAGCACGACGCTGGAGACGTCGGTGCCGGCGAGAATGCCGTGGCTGAGGACTTTCCAATTTTCGAGTTTGCCGTCGGCAGCGACGATCTGCAGCCACACCGCCGACAATTGATCCGCGGACAGCGCCGCCTTCATCGTCGAATCGAAATGCGCGGTCGCTTCGGAGAATTTGCCGTCGCGCAGTGCGGTGAAGAGTTCATCGACTCGAATATTATCGCTCGCATTTGCCGGGATCGATCCGCTCATGACCCCCTCCAGCGTGAAAATTACCACGAGCAGGAATGTTCGCGCCTTCGTCATGCCCGCGAGATTCGCATACCGAATCTTCGCCTTCAACATAAGGCAAGGCTTTCGACAAAAAAGAAAAGGCCGGGCGACCCCGGCCTTATTACACAGATTGAATTGCGCGCGACGATTAGTTGGCGAAGATCATCTTCAGCTCTTCCATGATTTTTTCTTCTGGATGAGCCTTGGCGATCGACAATTCCTTGAC
>PMOH01000100.1 GCA_003161515.1 Deltaproteobacteria bacterium | reverse complement strand
TCGCCCAACAGCAAGCACCGAACGCAAATCCAAGTCCAACCGAAAAGGCAAAGAGGAATTAGTTAGATGGCACTACTGACAGGCAAAGTTGCGGTAATCACCGGCGCCGGCCGCGGCATCGGACGCGAAGAGGCGTTGTTGCTCGCCAAGCACGGCGCCAAGGTCGTCGTGAACGATCTCGGCGGGCATTTCGACGGCACCGGGCAATCGCGCTCACCAGCCGAGGACGTCGTCAAGGAAATCCGATCGGCCGGCGGCGAGGCGGTCGCGAACTTCGAAAGCGTCACCGACTTCAAGTCCGCCAAGCGGATCATCGATTGCGCAGTCGATAACTTCGGCAAGCTCAACATCGTGGTGAACAACGCCGGCATCCTGCGCGACCGCATGATCTTCAACATGAGCGAGGAAGACTGGGACTCCGTGGTCGGCGTCCATCTGAAGGGCTCGTTCAACGTCGCGCGTCACGCGACCGCGTACTGGCGCGAGCAACACAAGGCCGGCAACGTGCTCAACGGCCGGCTGATCAACACCAGCTCCGACTCGGGCATCCTGGGCAACGCGGGGCAGAGCAATTACGGCGCGGCGAAGGCGGCAGTGGCTGCGATGGCGGTAATCGTCGATCGCGAGATGAGCCGCTACGGCGTCACTGCCAATGCGATCGCGCCGGTCGCGCGTACCCGTCTGACAGTGGACGCGACTCCGCAGACCGCGGCCGGCATGGCCAAGAAAGAAGGCGAGTGGGACGCGTTCACGCCCGCGCACGTCGCGCCGCTGGTCGTGTGGCTCGCGAGCGACGACGCCAAAGACGTTCACGGCGAAGTGTTCCGCGTCGGTCTGGGCAACGTCTGGATGATGCGCGGATGGCACACCGGCGCCAAGGTTTCGAAGAAGGGCTCGATGTGGGAGCCGGCGGAACTCGGCACCAAGCTCAAGGAAGAGCTCGCCAAGGGCGTGACCAAGAAGGAGAGCATGGGCGAGGTGATGGGCGGGGGCGTGTAGATTTTTGACGGTTGAGAAGAAACCCAAAAGCGCGGCTCCTCGTGAGCCGCGCTTTCGTTCCATCCTGTTTATCTGCGCCGCCAACACCGCGCGCAGCGTGATGGCCGAGCATATCCTGCGCCGCGAACTCGACGCGCTCGGCTTCGATCACAAAATCGCGATCACCTCGGCGGGCATCGCGCCGTACGCGCGCGACGGTGCGCTGGTCTCGCTCGACACGCGGATGGCGCTGCGCGAAGTCGGCATCGACATCGGTGACGAAGCGACGTCGACGGACCTCAAGCGGCATCCCGAGATGCTCGAGCAGACCGATCTCATCATCGCGATGACCGAGCAGCAGGCGCGCGAGCTGGTCGAGCGCTTCCCCGGTGCGCGCGCGCGTCCGGTGTTCACGCTGCGTTCCTTCGCAGGCGAGGAAGGCGACATCGACGACCCCTACGAAAAAGGCGACCTGGTATTCGCCGAATGTCGCGAAGAGATCCATCGCCTGGTTCCGACGATCATCGACCGCCTCTTTCACAGCTAGCTTGGGCGCGAGTCCCGCGCGATCATGTGACTAGTATGGAATTCAACAATCCGTCTGACGCCGAGATTCGCGCCATCCTGTCGAAGCCGGCCACCGTCGCTGTCGTCGGATGCTCCGACAATCCGGCGCGCGACTCGCTTCGAATCGCAAAATTGCTCAAGAGCCGCGGCTTCAAGGTGATCCCGGTCAATCCGCAGCTCGACGCCGAAGCGCTCCGCGCCGCGCTCGGCGAGAAATGCTACCCCGACCTGGCGTCGATTCCCGAGCCGGTCGAGATAGTTGACGTATTCCGCCGCTCAGAGTTCGTCCCGCAAATCGTCGAGGAGGCAATCGCCAAACGCGCGCGCGTGCTCTGGTGCCAGCTAGGCGTAATCCACCTCGACGCCGCCCGCCGCGCGCAGCAAGCAGGAATGACTGTCCTGATGGATCGATGCCCAGCAATCGAATACGCGCGCTTGTTTTGAGGAGTGGTTGTCTTGTCGAAGCGAGCAGCGCGAGCGGTATCCTTGTCATCCTGACGGAGCGAGCGAATGCGAGCGGCTGGAAGGATCTCGGACAGCGGGGCGTAAGCACCGCCGGTTCCGGTTTTGCGTTGCTGCTTTCCAAAAAGGAGCGCTGCGCGATTTTCAGATACCGGAACCGGCTTCGCGTGCGCGAAGTTGTCCGAGGTCCTTCCTCCCCTCGCGTTGCTCAGGTCGTCAGGATGACACCGGGCTCGCGTCGCTCGCTCCGTCAGCAAGAGGCTCGCGTTGCTCGCGTCGTCATGACCAGACTAGATTCATCTGCGAGCTGAAGTGGAGCGGAAATCGCACATGCGAATCATAGTCATCGGTGCCGGAATTGGCGGGCTGGCGGCGGCGTTGACGCTTCGACGCGCTGGGCTTGATGTGCGCGTGTTCGAGCAGGCTGCGGAATTGCGCGAAGTTGGCGCCGGTATACAGATAAGTCCGAATGCGTCGCGAATCCTCAATCGGCTCGGTCTCGAAGAGCCGATGCGCCGCATGGGAGTTCGGCCGCGCTCGATCCTCATCCGCCGATGGGACGACGGTCGCGAAATCGCCCGCCAGCCGCTGGCCGACGCATGCGAGCGCAACTTCGGCGCGCCCTACTATAACTTCCATCGCGCCGATCTGCTCGATCTTCTTTCAGCGGCTGTGCCCGATGGAGTCCTGCATCTCGACCATCGATGCGTCGGACTGACCCAGCATGCCGATCGCGTCGAAGTGCGATTCCACAACGGCGCGACCGCTGACGCTGACGTGGTCGTTGGCGCCGACGGCATTCATTCGACGGTGCGCAACGCAATCATGGGCCCGGAATCGCCGCGATTTTCTGGCCACGTCGCTTATCGCGGACTCGTTCCGGCGGAACGCGTGGCGCATCTCGGAGTCGAGGTCGCGGCGAACGTGTGGTGGGGCCCCGACCATCATTTCGTCCACTACTACGTCGGCGCCGGCGCCCGTTATCACAACTGGGTCGCGCTCACTCCCGGCGAGTGGCGCGTCGAGTCGTGGACTGCCAAGGGCGAAATCGCCGACGCGCTCAAGGAGTTCGAAGGATGGCATCCGCAGATTCACGCGATCATCAGCGCGGCTGAGACCACCAATCGATGGGCGCTCTACGATCGCGACCCGCTTCCGCGATGGACCGTCGGGCGCGTCACGCTGATGGGCGATGCGGCGCATCCGATGCTTCCGTACATGGCGCAAGGCGCGGTGCAATCGATCGAGGACGCTGCGGTGCTGGCGAAATGCCTCGAGCATGCGGGCGCGCACGATGTGTCTGCGGCGCTCTCGCGCTACGAGCAGACGCGCAAGCCGCGCGCCTCGCGATGCCAGGAAGGGTCGCGCCGCAACGCCGTCATGTACCATCTTGCCGACGGCGAAGAGCAGCGAAATCGCGACGCCAACATCGCGTCGGCCGCGACCGCCCCTCTGCCGCAGAACGCATGGCTCTACGGTCACGACGTCGAAGCTGAATTCGAGCAAACGTGAAGTCCGCGGGCATCGTTGTCAGATGAAGCCGCGGAAGTGGAAGACGCTCAGGAGCGACGTCGCGTACAGCACGCCGATTTTTGATCTCCATCGCCGCCGCTCGACGCACGCGCGGCGCGGCGAGCGCGACTTCTTCATCCTCGATGCGCCCAACTGGGTGAACATCATCCCGCT
>PMOH01000526.1:2537-4776 GCA_003161515.1 Deltaproteobacteria bacterium | reverse complement strand
CGCCTCGGACTCCCGATCACGCTCTCCGTCGTCTATCTCGAAGTCGGCCGCCGCCTCGGCATCAATCTCTACGGCGTCTCCTTCCCCAACCATTTCCTGGTCAAGGCGGTGGACGAACGCGGCGAGTTGATCATCGATCCTTTCGTCGGCGGAAAGATTCTCGCGCTCGACGAAATTCGCGCGCGCCTGACTCAAATCTACGGACAGCCGGTCGAGCTGAATCCCGCGATGCTGAAAGCGCGCGGCGCTCGCCACATTCTCGCGCGGATGCTGCGTAACCTGAAGATCATCTACATGGGAGCGTCGGATTGGACTCGCGCTTTGTCTGCGCTCGACCGAATCATCATGCTCGAGCCGCGCTCGCTCGACGAGCTGGTCGAGCGCGGCGGCCTGTTCGAGCGCCTGGAATGTTTCAAGCCCGCGCTCGACGACTACCAGAGTTTTCTTTCGCAGGCGCCCGAGCATCCCGCGGCCGAGTCGGCGCGCGAAGCGGTGATGCGCCTGATTCGACAAGTCGCGCTGATAAACTGACGCGCGACAATCTGGATGTCTGAATTTCCGAAAGCCGATTTCTTCGAGTCGAGCACCGCCGCCGTTGCCGATCATGAGTTGCGGCGCAAGCTCGAGAGCGCCAGCGCGCGCCATCTCGATCACTTCGCGCAAGTCAAAGCCGAGTTCCCGCCCTACGACGATGAACGCGACGCGGCGCATCGAATCAAAACCGACGCAATCGCGCACCTCGACGAATTGCTGATCGATCTGACCTCGAAGCTCGAAGAGCGCGGATGCAAAGTGTTCTTCGCCGAGGATGCGGCTCAGGCGCGTGACTATATCGTCGCACTCGCGCAGGCCAAGGGCGCAAAGAACGTCGTCAAGGGCAAGTCGATGACGACCGAGGAAATCGATCTCAACGACGCGCTCGCCAAGGCCGGCATCGACGCGGTCGAGACCGATCTCGGCGAGTATATCGTGCAGCTTCGCGGCGAGCGTCCGTCGCACATCATCACGCCCGCAATTCATCTGTCGAAGGAAGACATCGGGCAGCTTTTCACCGACAAGTTCGGCATCGAGTACACTGCCGAGCCTGAAAAACTGACCGCCGAAGCGCGTTCGCGATTGCGCGCGATCTTCCTCGCGGCAGATTTCGGCGTCACCGGCGTCAACTTCGCGATCGCGGAAACCGGCACGCTCATACTCGTCGAGAACGAAGGCAACGGCCGCCTGTCGAGCACGATGCCGGAAACGTTCGTCGCCGTGATGGGCATCGAGAAGGTTATCCCGCGCCTCGAAGACCTGAGCCACTTCCTGGAAATCCTCGCGCGCACCGCAACCGGACAGAAGTTGACCACCTACACCAGCTTCATCACCGGACCGCGGCGCGAAGGCGATCTCGACGGGCCGGCTGAGATGCACGTCGTCATCCTCGACAACGGACGCAGCGCGATGCTCGCGGATCCGGTGCTGCGCGAGGCGCTTAATTGCATTCGATGCGGCGCGTGCTTGAACGTCTGCCCCATTTACCGGCGCATCGGCGGCCACGCGTATCGGTCTGTGTATCCGGGACCGATCGGGTCAATAGTCAGTCCGAATCTTTTCGGCAGCGCCGCGGGCCACCTGCCGTTCGCCTCGACGCTGTGTGGCGCGTGCAAGGACATCTGCCCCGTAAAGATCGACATCCCGCGAATCCTGCTTCATCTCCGCTGGAAAGAGAGCACCGGCAAACATCCGCTCAAGTGGCCCCGCGCGATCGAGCGAGCGCGGCGCGGAGCGCGGCGCTTTGCCAAGACGGCACGCTATCCGCGGACAATTCGCACGCTCGGAAAATTTGCCGCGATGGTCCTGAAGCCGTTCGCGCACAACGGTTATCTGCGCCGGATGCCGGGACCGTTCCGCAACTGGACGAAATATCGCGACTTCCCTCGGCCACGACCGCATAAGCGACCGGAAAGCTGAGCATGGCCGAACTGTACAAAGTAATCGCAAGCGTAAAGGATGCGCTTGGCACCGGTGCGCGGAACAACTCGCACGACGCTGCGCCGAACGCTGCGGTGCCCGTGGCGCAGTCGGCACAGCGCGCCGAGCTCGCATCGACCTTCGCGCGCGAGCTCGACGAGGTCGGCGGCAGGTTTCTCGGAATACTCACTCCAGCCGAAGTGACTAATCGAATAGTCAGTCTCGCCGGCGAGATTGGGGCGAAAACTGTGGCGCTTGGACAGGGCGTCGCGAGCGACATGGACGC
>PMOH01000526.1:0-2439 GCA_003161515.1 Deltaproteobacteria bacterium | reverse complement strand
CGGCACGCTGGCCGTCGTTTCAAACG
The DNA here is from genome assembly GCA_003161515.1 of Deltaproteobacteria bacterium. Taxonomy (GTDB): domain Bacteria; phylum Desulfobacterota; class Binatia; order Binatales; family Binataceae; genus Binatus. The sequence goes on along the minus strand of PMOH01000526.1, from coordinate 2,413 downwards.
CGATTCGGCCGAGTTCGCTCACACTGCTGCCGCCGGCGAGCCTCGTGATCGTTCAGATCGATCACATCATGCCGAATCTCGCGGCGGTGCTCGCCGAGATGGGGCCGGGCGGTGTAGCGGCGAATCGATTGACCTTGATCACCGGCCCGAGCCGGACTGCCGATATCGAAAAGCGAATCGTGCTTGGCGTGCACGGCCCCAAGTCGCTGCACGTGATCGTGGTGTGGCCGCGCGATGACTGAAGTCCAACTATTCTCGACCTGCCTCGCCGAGGAATTTTTTCCCGAGGTCAACGACGCGACCGCGACCGTGCTCGAGCGCCTGCGCCTCAAGGTGACGCCGATACGCGGCGCGTTTTGCTGCGGGCAGGTCGCCTTCAATGAAGGCATGCGCGAGGAAGCAGTCGATCTCGCGCGGCGATTTTTGAATTCGGTCGAAGTCGGCGTTCCGATCGTCGTCCCCTCTGGCTCATGCACCAGCATGCTGAAAATATTTTACGGCGACTTGCTCGACGGCGATCCTGCGCTGGCGGCGAAGGCGTTGGCGATTCGGCCGTGGGTATTCGAGCTGTCGCAGTTCATCGTCAACGTGCTGAAGGTGAAGTATCTCGGCGCGCGCTACGAACGAGCGGTCGCATATCATCCGTCGTGTCATCTGATGCGCGAGCTGGGTGTGCGCAGCGAGCCGATGACGCTGCTGAGCGCGGTGGCTGGTATCAAAATCTGCGAGCTGCGCGACCGCGAGGAGTGCTGCGGCTTCGGCGGGATGTTCTCGGTGAAGTTCCCGCACATCTCGGCCTCGATGCTCGACGACAAAATGGCGCGCATCCGGGAAAGCGGCGCGGAAGTCGTGGTGGCGAACGATTGCGGATGCTTGATGCAGATCGGCGGCGGGCTGAGCCGCGCGGGCGACAAGATCGAAGTGCGGCATCTGGCGGAAGTACTGGCTGCGCGATGAGTATGATGCGACGGGTCGAGCAGGCCCCCTCACCCGCGCGCGACACCAGTGTCGCCGCACGACCTCTCCCGGTTTGCGGCTAGCGACAGAGTCGCCAGCCGCGTGAGAGGTAATACTTAGTAGCGTTCGTGGACGTATAGGCCGGGGGCTGGTTCGCCTGGTTTGTATTGCTCGCTGCCTAGTGTCTTCGATGCGGGGCGTTCGTTGCCGGAGCGCGCGGCTACCCATTTGATCCAGTGATCCCACCAGGTGCCTTTGTTCTCGACTGAACCCTTTGCCCATTCGTCGGGGTCTTCGGGGAGGCGCGCACCGATGTAGTAGCGGGCTTTGAAGTTGCCGGGCGGGTTGACGAGGCTCTGGATGTGGCCGCTCGAGCCGAGCACGAACTCAATTCGTCCACCGAACATCCGGGTCGCGCGATAGCATGCGCGCCACGAGCAGATGTGGTCCGTCGCGCCGGCGACGAGATAGAGGTCGTTCTTGACCGCATGCAGATCGATTGGAGTGCCGAGAACCGAGACTTCGCCGCCGCCGTTGGCGAGCGGATTTCTGAGGAACAGATCGAGGAAGCCCGCGTGCAGCTTGGCGGGAAGGTTTGTCGCGTCGGAGTTCCAGTAGAGGATGTCGAAAGGCGCAGGATCGTTGCCGAGCAGATAGTTGTTGACCCAGTAATTCCAGACCAGGTCGTTGGGCCGCAGCCAGGCGAACACGCGCGCCATGTCGCCGCCGTCGAGCACGCCTTTTTCAGCAGAGCGATCGCGCGCCGCCTTGATGGCGTCCTCGGTCGCGAACATCCCGGTCATCGAGGGCAGGCTCGTGTCGAGCATCGTGACCAGCAGCGTGACCGCGTTGACGCGCTTGTCGCCCATCGCCGCGAGATGCCCGAGCGTGAGTGAAGTCGTGATGCCGCCGGCGCATACGCCGAGCACGTTGCAATCGGGACTGCCGGTGATCTCGCAGGCGGCGGCGATCGCGTCTTTGCACGCGGTGACGTATTCGTCGAGGCCCCACTCGCGATCGCGCGGGGTCGGGTTGCGCCAGCTGATCGTGAACATCGGGATGCCGTGCTTGACCGCGTACTCGACGAAGCTGCGGCCGGGCGTGAGATCCATGATGTAGAACTTGTTGATCTGCGGCGGGATGAAAAGCAGCGGGCGCTCGTAAACCTTGTCGGTCGCGGGCGCATACTGAATCACCTCGCAGACCGGGCTGCGGAACACGACGGCACCGGGCGAGAGCGCGAGATTCTTGCCGACTTCGAACGGCCGCTTGTCCACCGTTGACGGCATCCCGCCGTTGTTCCACAAATCGCCGACGAAGTTGCGCAGTCCCCACAGCACGCTCATCCCGTTGGTGTCGAAGGCGCGCTTGAGCGCGGCGGGATTGAGCAGAAACGAGTTGGTCGGCGCCAGCGCTTCGGTCAGCAGCGTGAGTGCGAACTTCTGCTGCTCGACTT
>PMOH01000098.1 GCA_003161515.1 Deltaproteobacteria bacterium | reverse complement strand
CGAGTATCGCGGAGAGCTGGGACACATCGCGGGCGCGCGCCTGATCCCGCTGAAAGAACTTCCCGAGCGCACCGACGAACTGGCGAACGCGAAGAGCCTCGACATCGTCGCGATATGCAGAGTAGGAGTCCGCAGCGCCACCGCCGCCGCGATCCTCACCGCGTTGGGCTTCGAGCACGTCTGGAACCTGGAAGGCGGCATGCTCGAATGGAGAGACGCGCAGTTGCCTGTCGAGCGGGGCCAGTAGTCGCGGCTTAGACCTGATCCTTATCCAGTGACGAGCTCCACTTGCGCGAGGTCCGGCCTTCCCAGCCGCGTTTGTGGTAGGCGTAGCCGACGATTAGCGGGACTGCGATGGTCGCTTCGCAATAGACCATCTGTTCGTAGGTGGTATCGACTTTGCCCCAGCTGCTTGCTTCTTTGAGCGTGCTGCCTGAGAGCGCGCCGTCGCGCACGTCGGCGACTGTGATCTGGATCGCGTATTTGTGCATCGGCACGTCATGCCCCAACACTTCAGCGGCGACGACGATATCCTGCGCGAAATTTTTCGGCACGCCGCCGCCGATCATGAACAGCCCGGTGCTTTCGTTCTTCACCTTGAGGCGCGTCAGCTCGTAAAAATCCTTGGCGCTGTCGATCGAGACCTTGGGCTTGCCGTGACGCGCCGCCTGATGCGCCACCAGTCCGAATCCGGCCGAGCAGTCGCTGAAGGCGGGACAAAAAATCGGCACCTCCTCGCGAAACGCCTCGAGCACGATGCTCGCGCCCGTCTTCGCGCCCGTCTCGGACAGGTACTTGCCCATCTCACCGACGAATTCGCGCGACGAATAGGGCCGCGGCTCGAGGCTGTCGGTGATTTTGTGAATCATCTCGTCGCAAATCCGCAGTTCGTCTTCGTCAATCAGCGTGTCGTAGATTCGATCGATATGCAGTTCGCGCAACTGGTTGTCCTCGAGTCCGTACTTGAAGCGATCCTCGGCCATCCAATGCTTGAAGCCGAGCGCCTCGAAGAAATCCTGATCGACGATGTTAGCGCCGGTGCTGACGATCGCATCGACCATGTGATTGCGAATCATGTCGGCGAAGACGCGCTTCAGTCCCGCGCTGATAAGCGATCCCGCCAGGCACAGGATTACGCCGCAGTCCCGATCGCGCAGCATCATGTCGTAAATCGTCGCCGCGCGATGCAGATCGCGCGCGCTGTACGCCATCTGCCCCATCGCCTCGACGATCGGCACGACGCTTTCGCGCGTGATATCGACGTGTTCGATCGGCCGTTTGAGAAGTTCCGACTTTTTAGCCTCACTCATGGCAACGCCCCGTGATGTTTCCGAATTATTGGCCGATAGTACGCATCGGCGAACTTGTACGCTACTTGAGTGGACCGATTCCGCCCAGCCCGGTCCAGTAGAGCATGAAGTACGATGCGCCGAGGCCGATCAGAAACGCGAACGCGATGATATCCGCGGCAGTCACCGGATATTCGATAAACGTGGTCGGTTCGTGACTGAAGCCGAAGCCACGCGCTTCCAGAGCCATCGCCATGTTGTTCGCCTTGCGCAGGGCGCCCATGAAGACCGGAATCACGACCGGCACGTAGCGCCGCACGCGCTCGAGCGGACCGCCCTGGTTGAAATCGTAGCCACGCAGCCTCTGCGCGTCGACGATAGTGACGGCAGAATCGATGAATAGCGGAACTAACCGGAACGAGAGCGAGATCGCGAAGCTGACGCGATACGGCACGCGCATCCGCTGCAGCCCGTAGGTGAACTCCTCGATCTTGGTGGTCGAAAGAAACAGCACCGACGCCGCCAGCAGTTCCGCCAGCTTGATTCCGCGCCCTAGGCCAAACACCAGCGACAATCTGCTGACGTGGAATACCGGAATGTTCACCAACACCGCGCCCCGCCGATAGAAAACCATCCACGCGATGGTCGTGGTGAAAACCAGAATCGCGAACAGCCATCGCAGACGATAAAAGTTGGGCCACGAATCAGTGAGCTGCGCGATCCAGAGCATCACCAATCCGATCGGCAACAGCGCGATCGGATTATCGACCCAGTACACCGACCAGAACATCACGAACAGCGAGAAGACCTTGACCGTGGGATGCAGCCGATGCACGAAGGTGCCGCGGTCGATGTACAAATAAATCGGCATCAGGCGCGCCCTTTGACCCACTCGACGAATTCGCCGGTGGTCAGCGCGAGCGTCCCGAAGCGGCGGCTCAGCTCGGTGATTTCGGGAGCGCGGAATGACGACGAGCGCAGCAGATCGTCCTGCATGAAAAACTCGCGCACGCCGCCGTCGAAAATTTTCGCGCCCTTGCGCATCAGCACGACGCGCCGCGCGTACTCCGCGACCAGCCAGGGCGTATGCGTGATGATCACGATTGCGATTCCACTGCGGTTGAGATCGCGCACCAGCGCCATCATGCGAAGTTGCTCGCGATGGTCGAGGCCGGTGGTCGGCTCGTCGAGAATCAGCATCCTCGGCCTCAGCACGAGCACGCTTGCCACCGCCAGCCGCTGGCGCTCGCCCTTGCTGAGCAAAAACGGGTCGCTTTGACGCTCGTTCTGAAGGCCGACTGCTTCGAGCGCCTCGTCGCATCGACGCCGAATCTCGTCCTCGGCCAAGCCGAAGTTGCGCGGGCCGAACGCGACTTCGTCATCGACCGTAGCGGCGAAAATCTGATGGTCCGGGTTCTGGAAAACGTACGCGACTTCGCGCGCCGTCTCCGCTGGACGCATCCGTGAACGATCCTTGCCGTCGATTGTGATGCGCCCGGTCGCTGGCACGAGCAGCCCGACGATGTGCTTCGCCAGTGTCGTTTTGCCGGAACCGTTTTGGCCGACAATTGCGAGAAATTCTCCCACTTCGACTTTGAGATCAACCGAATCGAGCACGCGCGGGCCGCCCACATAGCTGTAACTCAGGTTTTCGATTCCGATAAATGACGGACCGATTTTCGTGTCGCCCGCCGCCTTCGGTTCTTCGGGCATGCTCGACCGCGCGTTAAGTAAGTGGGGCGGGCCGCCGTGCCCGCCATCGCTGCCGGTAGTTACGACACGCGGATACGCGCGCGCGATCGCTTCGTAAGCCTGATCGACGCTTTTCGGTTGCGCCTCGATTCCGAGCAGTTCGAGCGCGTGGCCGAGTCCGGGCGGACGCACGCCGCATTCGGTGAGCAGCCCGGTGCGCGCGAACACTTCGGACGGCGGTCCGTCCGCGGCGATTTCGCCCTCGCGCAGAACGACTATCCGATCGGCGGCGCGCAGTTCCTCGGACTCGTGCTCGATTACGATCAGGCTCAAGCCCTGTTCGCGTAACTTTCTGATCAGCGCAAACACCTCCGCCCTGCCCTCGGGATCGAGATCGGTGGTCGGCTCATCGAGCACGATCACCGATGGGCGCAACGCGAGCACCGATGCGATCGCGAGGCGTTGTTTCTCGCCGCCGGACAGCGACATTGGATCGCGATGCTCGAAGCCACGCAGCCCGACGGCTTCCAGCGCGGGCAAGATTCGGCGGTCCATCTCGGCGCGGTCCATGCCGACTTGTTCCATCGCGAACGCGACTTCGTGCGCGACGTTGGTCGAGAACAATTGCGACTCGAAATCCTGGAAGACCATGCCGACCTTCGGTGCCACGTCGCAGACGCGAAGATGCTCGAGCGATTCGCCGGCGATAAGAATTGCGCCGTGGAAGTCGCCGTCCTCGAACTCCGGGACGATGCGATTGAGGCATTTCGCCAGCGTCGATTTGCCTGCGCCCGACGCACCCATCACGCCGATCATCTCGCCGGCGTTTTGCACGAGGCTTACCGATCGAAGCGCCGGCCGGCCGCCGTCGTGGTACGTGAACGTGACGCCTTCGACCGAGACTGCATGCGTGCCGGAAGCTCCTGAAAGACTTTGCGCGTCCGTTTTCACATCATTAGGAGGCCGGCAAACGCCAGCAGCAGGAACGGGCCGACTATAATCGCGACCGGTTTATCGTACGGCGCGACGATCATCCACGCGGGCAGGAACTTCGGCGCCCAATATCCGGTCGAGAGCAAATTTCCAAAAATCCAAGCGCCGGCCTCGCCCGTTATCAGCACCGCGAAACCGAGCGCGCGAATCGGCACCGGCTTCAGTTTCACCTCGGGCATCACGTCGGTGTAAAGCATCCGGCCTTTTTTCACGCGCGGATAGACCGCCCCGAGGATGAACGGCGAGAGCGCGAGCGCGGAGATCATGTTGTTGAAGATGATCACGTTGCCGAGCATCGCGAACGGCCGGATGACCAATACGTTATCAGCCCATCCGACCAGGTCGGCGCACAGCACGCTCGCGGCGAGGCATGCGATGACGTACTTGATGATTACAATCGGAGAGCTGAGGACGGGGCTCTCGCCGCGCGCGATCAATTCCCACACTTTGTACGGGATCCATCCGTAGGCGAGATTCGCGAAGAAACCGGCGATGTCGCCCGGCGAAACACCGCCGAAAAAATCGCCGATCATGTTTCCGATCGCGGAACCCCACGCCGCTGCGGGACCGAACAGGAATGAGCAGACCACTGGAATCGCGTTGGCGGGACGCAATTCGGT
>PMOH01000405.1 GCA_003161515.1 Deltaproteobacteria bacterium | reverse complement strand
TTCAAGACGAGGTCTGCTACTTAGTCGATTCGGGTTATGCACACAGCGTGGCGACGTAATTTTTCAAACAGAGGAAATCTGAAATGGATAGGCTCAAGGGTAAAGTGGCGGTTATCACGGGCGCGGCGAGCGGGATCGGGCGTGCGACTGCGATCAAGTTTGCGGGTGAAGGCGCGGCGGTCGTGATTGCGGATTTGAACATCGAGGGCGGCGAATCCGCGGTGCGCGATTGCAAGGAAAATGCGGGGCGCGCGGTCTTTCAGAAGACCGACGTGTCCGCCGAAGCTGAAATCAAGACGCTCATCGCGCGCGCGATCACGGAGTTCGGGCGTCTCGACATCATCTATAACAACGCCGGAATCGGCGGCGCGGTGGGACCGCTCGAAAAAATCTCGGTCGAGGATTGGGACCGCAGCCAGGCGGTGTTGCTGCGCGGCGTGTTCCTGGGCATGAAGCATGCGGCTCCCGAGATGAGGAAAGTCGGTGGCGGATCGATCATTTCAACGGCGTCCGTCGCCGGCATTCGCGGCTTTGCGTCGTTGCATGCCTACTGCGCGGCGAAGGCTGGCGTCGTGAACCTGACGCGTTCGGCGGCGCTGGAATTTGCGAAGGATAAAATTCGCGTCAACTGCATCTGCCCGGGCGGAATCAATACGCCGATACTCCATCGCAACCAGCCCGGCGTCAAAGAAGCGATGGAACAATGGATGGCGAAGTCGCAGCCGATTCCACGCGCGGGGCATCCTGAAGATATCGCCGGGATGGCGCTCTACCTCGCGAGCGACGATTCGGAATTCGTCACTGGGCAGGCGATGGTGGTGGACGGCGGCCTGACGATCGGGAGCCAGTTCTCACAGGCCGCGGCAACGCAAGATTCACCGTCGCCGATCGCGCCGAGCACCTTCATGGGGCCGTCGTTCCAAGGATGACGGAGGAGCCGAGAGAAAATCGCCTGCGCGGCGGGCGGCAGGGGTGACCCCTGCACCCAGTGCGAAGCGCAAAGTTGCGCGCAGCGCGCTACTTTGCTCTCAGGGAAGGGGGACCGGGTAAGAGTTTGAGAGGCGCGCCCGAGTGGACGCGCCGCTTCTTTTTACTGCTTTGCGTAGCCGGGCAGCCGCGATTGCATCGAGTCTGGATACTCGAGCGGGAGTGCGCTGGCCTTGTTGAGGGCTGCGAGCTCTGCGGCTTCGAGGCGAAATCCGATCGCGCCGAGATTCTGCTCGTTCTGCTCTTCGGTGCGCGCGCCGTAAATTACCGAGCTGACGCCGGGCTGCTGATTCACCCATGCCAGCGCGACCTGCGAGATCGCGCGCCCGCGCTCTTTTGCGACGTGCTCGACCGCCTCGAGCGTCGCGTAATTGCGCTCGTCGGCGAGACGATTCCACATATCCATCTTCGCCAGCCGGCTATCCTCGGGCGGGCGCTGACCTGAACGGTACTTGCCGGTCAGAAAGCCGCCGCCGAGCGGACTCCATGGGATCACGCCGACGCCTTCGTAACGGCATAGCGGCAGAATCTCGCGCTCGATTTCGCGCGAGATCAGACTGTATTGCGGTTGCAGGCAATCAAAACGCGCATAGTTGTGTTTATCGCTGACCCACAGACTCTTCATCAGTTGCCACGCGGTAAAATTTGACGCGCCGATGTACCTGACCTTGCCGTGACGCACGAGGTCGTCCAGCGCGCGCATCGTCTCGTCGATCGGCGTTTCGAAATCCCACGAATGCACCTGGTAAAGATCGATGTAGTCCATCTTCAGGCGGCGCAGGCTGGCCTCGACTTCCGACATGATATGCCCGCGCGAGAGGCCGATTTGATTCGGCGCCACGGTTTTGCCCATGAAAATATTCGCGTTGAAGCGAACTTTTGTCGCTACAATCAGGTCTTTTCGCCGCTCACCGAGAATTCGGCCGAGAATTTCCTCCGACGCGCCAGCCGCATAAACATTGGCGGTATCGAGGAAATTGCCGCCGACCTCGATAAAGCGGTCGAGAATTTTTCCCGCAGTTTTTTCGTCTGTTTCACGTCCAAACGTCATGCATCCAAGGCAAAGTTCCGAAACCTTGAGCCCGGTACCACCTAATCGCCTATATTCCATCGCTTTTTTCGTAGCCTCCATCATCGACTCTAGTACGACTGGCGGTCGCTGCAAATGAAAAATTTTTAGTTTGAATAGTCATTGAATTGAATCGTTGAATAATCGCTGAATTGAATCGTCTCAATAAATAGGTGCGAACGGCTCTGGCACCTGGCCGGTTGGTTTGTTCCTCCCAATCAACCGGTTTCCGTCCGCAGCGTACGCGGACGGCCGCTACGAACAGGCGGGCATTGGAGAGTCCCCCCCCTCTTCAGATGCCCGCCATTTTTTCTTTTTAGCGAATTGTAGATCGACTTTTCGGCACATCTCGGTTTTTTTTCAGAGAATACGGACTAGCGTTGCGGCGGTATTTGCACGCCCGAATCGCGCGTCAACTTGACATCGCGCTCCGGCATCAGTCATAGGTGATGACTTCATGTTGTCGCGGTGGCTTAGATGGCTGGTGGTTACGCCGGTTCTGTTGTTCGTTTTCGGAGCAATTCTACTGAGTTGTGGCGGCAGCAGTAGCAGCGGAAGTCCTACGCCCAGTACGACGCCAGGCTTTGCGCTGAGAGCCATCGTGATCTCAACCGGCGCTCCGCCCTCGCCCACCGCGACGTTTACGCCGACGCCCAAACATCCTAGCGTAACGCCGACATTGACGCCGCGCGCGTCGGCGACCAGTACCAACATCGTAAGCACCGGACCTAGCGCCGTGCCGACTGGCGGGATGGTCTCGTTCAACGCGATCGGCACCTTCGTCAAGAGAGTTAAAGGCACGAAAACCCAAACCAAGCTCACGGACATAACCACCGGGGCCGCCACGCTTTGGACCTCGACCGATAACAGCGTGTTCCAATCGCCGCCGGCCGCTGCTCAGGGCGGGACCTACACGACCGGGTTTGCGGGATGCGTGTGCATTCTGGCGAGCAGTTCCGGGGTGAGCAGTCAGTTCGTGAGCGTCGGCGTTTACGAAGACGTCAACAACCCGGCAGGTGGGAAAAATTGCGTTCCGTCGGTACCGTTCGTGTGCCCGCTTCCTGGAACAGCGAGAGACGCGCAGGCGACAACGAGCACCGCGGCGGCATCGGCGCGGAGTGCGGGCGTCCTGATGTGGACCTTCGATCCCGGCGCGGAGTTGCGCGGGCGAATCGCGGTCGGCGCCGACGGCTCGATATTCTTCATCACGCGCGACGGCGTGCTGCACGGCCTGAATCCCAAAGGCAAGGAAGTTATGCGTCGCGATGCGGATGGCTCGTCGCCGGGATTGTTGCCGGACGGGACGGTGATCGCGATGTCGTCGAAGTCTGAGATTGCGGCGTTCAGCCACGACGGCGCGATTCTTTGGCATCTCGAGATTGGCGACAGCGATGGACCGCTTGCGACCACCGACCGCGCGATTTACGCATCGGCGGGCGGCGACCTCGTGTCGATCGGCACCGGCGGCTCTCTCAACTGGCGCGTGAATGTCGGACAGGTCACCAGCGC
>PMOH01000115.1:1310-8866 GCA_003161515.1 Deltaproteobacteria bacterium | reverse complement strand
TAGAAGTCTGACGCTCGCCCAGCCGCTGAATCAACCCGTTCTCTGTTACATCTGCGAAAAGCGGCTTGACCTCGCCGCACCATCGCGTAACCGCCAGCACGCCCGCCAGATTTTTATCGCGGCACTCCTCGATTTTTCTGCGCGACGCATTAACAAAACTCGCGAGTTCTGTCTGTGGAATTACGGCGTCCACCGTCGATGCGATAAACCATCCCGGCTCGAGCACCTCGCCGAGCGCGAGCATCGTCTCCATGGAGTTGGCGGTATCGCGAACTACGAGGGTAACTGAATCCGGAATCTCTAGCGCCATTTCCTTCGCGACTCGCGCGGTCTCGGAATTGATAATCGCGACGACCGACGACGCGCCTGCGTCGACCAGCGCGCGCGCCTGGCGCAAGAGCATCGCCTCGCCGCCGAGCATGACCAGCGGCTTCGGGATGTCGTCGCGGGTCGAGGCGCGCAAGCGATCGCCGCGGCCGGCGGCAATGATCGCTCCCTGTAATCCGTTCACCATTGGATTTGCGCGACTTCGTCGATGCTTCCGATTGTGACGTCTGGGACGTCGGAATCTTCATCGGAGCGCGGTTCGGTGCGCAGCCATACTGTGCGCATGCCGAGCTTGTGTGCAGGTGCGCAATCTTTGGTGAGTGAGTCGCCGATCATCGCGACCGCGTCGGGCGCGCAATGTAGTTTTTTCAAAGCGTGTTCAAAAATTCGAGCATCGGGTTTAAAAATTCCGACGCGCGATGAGTCAGTGACTGCCGCAAAGAATTGATTCAGTTTCGCTTCTTCGAGGATGCGATCGAGGTTGCCGTAGAAATTGGACACGACGCCCATTTTGAAACGGCCTTTGAGCGGGCCGAGGACTTCGCGGCTGTGCGCGAGGCCTGCCGATGTTTCGCGGACGAACGAATTCGTGACCGCCTCGACGAATCGATGGCGTCCCGCGGCGCCGGAATCTTCGAGGGTCGCGCGAATCGGGTCGGGGCCGCTTTTCCGCAGGAATTCAAATTGATGGCCGACCAGAAATCGCACCAGGTCGGTCATGCCGAACCGCGCGACCACGCGCGTTGCGCCGTAGCCGATTCGGGTCGCATGATCGAAGGCCGGATCGAGTTCGGTGCGCTTAATTGCGATGGCAGCGGCGCGGTAGCTCAATAGAAACCGGTCGAGCCAATGCGCAGGCCCGTCCAGCGTGCCGCCGAAGTCGAACACCAAAGCGCTGATCGTGCCCATGAAACGGTCACTGTACCAGCCGCGGTGGCCAGCCTCTAGTTTCGACTTTGTCGCCGTGTGGATTGCGCGATCGGTAGATTTCGCGACTCAGAATCAAAATGTGCCCTATAGAACTAATTTTAGAACGGCCCGATCAGGCCGAAAAAAGTTCGACACAAGTGGAAGCCCAACTCATAATGGACTATGGAGGCTAGTAGTAATGCTACTTCCGCTGGCGTTACTGCTGTGTTACCGTGGGCGCCAATGCAGGCAAGGGGAAACTGGGTTTTAGTAGGACGTTGGTGATTGAAACTGCACTAATCGCTGCACCTGACCGCGCGGACAACGCGGTCTTCGGCCGTCCGCTGTTAGAGCGGCTGATGATTAATTGTGAGCGCGCCGGTATCAAGCGGTTTGTCGTCGCGGCGTCGCATGAGCGGTATCCGGACGTCGCGCGCGCGATGGGCAAGTTCAAAAATTCGGACACGGTCTCGATGGTCGAGTCGTTCGGCGCGATTCTTAATGGTGCGAACGCACAGGAATTGGGCATCGACCCGTCAGCGCCATGCGTGTCGTTTTCAGGCAACCTGGTGTTCGCGAAGTCGCAACTGAAACGAATCCTCGACGCGCACGCCTCGAATCCGGATTCGGTACATCGGGCAGTCAGCACCGACAAGGACCGCGGTGGTGAAATCGCGACCGGGCCGATCGGCGAGATCCTCAAGCGCGGCGGAATTTCGACCACGGTCGCCGCGCCGATGACGAGTCTGCTGCCGTTCGCGCTGAACGGGCGTCCCGAGGATCGCGAGGAAGCGGAACTGCGGCTGGCGAAATCGGTACGCGAGGAATCTGCGCACAAAGACGCGCCGATGGCCCGATGGGTGGATCGCAAGGTTTCGTGGCGCATCAGTTACTGGCTCGCGTCGCATACGAACCTCACGCCGAACATGGTGACGGTCGCCAACACCATCTTCGGGCTGGCGTGCGCGTGGATGTTCGCGGTGCCGAATTACTGGATGCGCCTGTTCGCAGCGATTTTCTTTTTGATCTCGATCACGATCGATGGCGTCGATGGCGAATTGGCGCGGCTCAAAATGATCGAGAGCGATTTCGGCGGGAAGCTCGACGTCGTCACCGACAATGTCGTGCACGCTGCGGTGTTCGTCGGCCTGCTGGTCGGATGCTACCGCGCCGAAGACAGCGCCGCGTACATCTACCTGATTCCCTTGATGCTCGGCGGATTCGCGATGTGCGCCTTCGCGACGTGGCGCGCCTTCAGCATCAGAGGCGAACAGGCGGCGGTGTGGCTGGACAAGGTCGATCGATGGAGTGGCCGCGATTTCGCATACCTGCTCGTAATATTAGCCTTAATAAATCGTTTGGAGTATTTCGCCTGGGGAGCTGCATTCGGCACTTACGTGTTCGCGCTTGTACTGATATGGATTACCGGCTGGACTGAATCGTCAATCACGACTGATAGCCCGTAGGGAATGAGCAGAGGCCTGCGGGCGGAGGAAGTATGAACGGCAAGAAGCCACGAATTCTCCTGGTGCAACCCACAACCGTCCACCTGGACGGCACGCCGCACAAAACGCGTTGGCGCCTGATCATGGGATTGATGATTCCGCTGATGGCGGGACTGACGCCCGACGATTACGACGTGACGCTGTGCGACGAACGCCTCGAGAACATCAATTTCGACGGCGGATGGGACCTGGTCGGCATGACGACCACCATCGGCGCGTCGCTGCGCGCGTACCAGCTCGGCGACGAGTTCCGCAAACGCGGCATTCCCGTCGTGTTCGGCGGGTTCCATGCGACGCTGCAGACCGAAGAAGCGCTGCATCATTGCGACGCGGTGGTGAAGGGCGAGGCCGACCTGGTGTGGCCCGAGCTGTTGCAGGACTGGCGCGACGGCAAGCTCAAGCAGGTTTACAAATCCGAGAAGGTGCACGATCTGAAAAACCTGCCGCGCCCGCGCCACGAGCTGCTCAAGCTCAATCGCTACCTGTTCAAGGCGGTGCCGGTGCAGGCGAGCCGCGGATGCCCGTATCGATGCTCGTTCTGCGAGATTCCGGTGTTCTACGACGGCGCATACCGCACGCGGCCGATCGAGGACATCGTCGAGGAAATCAAGCAGGTCATGAAGGTGACCGGCTTCAAGCGCTTCCAGTTTATCGACGATCAGATCACCGGCAAGCATAAGTTCGCGCGCGAGCTGTTCAAGGCGCTCGAGCCCCTCAACATCCGCTTCTCCTGCCTGTGGACGATCAACTCGAATCACGATGACGATTTGCTCGAGCTGGCAGCCAAGGCGGGAATTTTCCACGTCAACATTGGAGTCGAATCGATCAGCCAGGAAAGCCTGCTGTCGATGAACAAGATTCAGAATCACGCGAATCAGTACAAGAAGCTGCTCAAGAAGCTGGAAAAATACGGAATCTACTACTCGCTTAATTTCCTGTTCGGGCTGGAAGAGGATCACCCGGGAGTTTTCGACGAGACGCTGAAGTTCCTGCACGAGGTCAAGGCGCCCGAGGCGTTCTTCAACACTGTGACGCCGCGCGTCGGCACCCCGATGCGCACGCAGCTCGAGAACGAAGGCCGCGTGATTATCCCCGACGCCGATTTGTACACCAACAACTTCCGCTGCATGTTCGTGCCCAAGAACATGTCGCCGCAGGAAGTCGAAGAAGGCGTGTGGCGCTGCACCAAGGAGTTCTACTCGCTGAAGTCGATGTTCAGGCGGCTGCTGATGCCACCGGGCAAGTTCACCTGGCAAGGCCTGACCGAGAACATGCTCTTCTACTGGGGCGCCAAGCGACAGATCGATCCGGTTGACTATTATTAGGCGATAGGCCAGCCCGGCTTTGATCCTAAGGACTCTCGCGATCCTCATACTCGCCTCTGTACTCGAGGTAGGCGGCGATGCGCTGGTCCGCATAGGACTTCACAGCTACGGCTACTCGCTCGCGGCGGGCGCGTTCGCGCTGTTCGGCTACGGAATCCTGGTCAATCAAAGCGGCGTCGATTTCAACCGCCTGATGGGAATCTACATCGCAGTCTTCTTCGTAGTCTCCCAAACGATCTCGCTAATTCTCTTCAAGCAAGTCCCCGACGACCGCCTCCTCCTAGGCGGCGGCTTCATAGTAACCGGCGGCCTCGTGATTCTGTTGATGACGTGAGAGGGGAATGACGGAATAAATTCCGTCCTGCGTTTCCAGAGTAGGACGAATTTATTTCGTCTCTTTTCTTGTGCCGTTCCTACGGGTGCAGCACGACGTTGTCGATCAGCCGCGTCTTGCCGACGCGTGCTGCTATTGCGATCAGGATGGGACGATCCAGCGACGGATGGCGCGCTAGCGTTTCAGCATCCACTGCTTCTACGTATTCGATCTCGATGCCCTTCATCCGCTTCAGGACGCGGGTGGCTGCGAATACTATTTCTTCGGCGCAGCATGGGTCGTTGCGATGCTTGTCGCGGGCGGCACGTAGCGCGAGGCTCAGTGCGAGGGCGTCTTCGCGCTCGGTCGGCGAGAGATAGGCGTTGCGCGAGCTCATCGCGAGGCCGTCTTTTTCCCGCACAATCGGCACCGGCAGAATTTCCAAGTCGAAATTCAGATCGCGCACCATCTTCTGGATCGCTCGAAGCTGCTGGAAATCCTTTTCGCCGAAAACTGCCAGATGCGGTTTGACGATGTTAAACAGCTTGGCGACGACGGTCGTCACGCCGCGGAAATGGCCCGGGCGATGGGCGCCGCACAGCCCGTCAGTAATCTCGCCGGCATCGACCCACGTTTGCGCGTCGGGCGAGTACATCGCAGCCGGCTCGGGCGCGAACACGACGTCCACCGGGACGGTCTCGAGCATCGCGCAGTCGCGCTCGAAGTTGCGCGGATAGCGCGCGAAATCCTCGCCGGGTCCGAACTGCGTCGGATTGACGAAGATCGACGCGACCAGAATGGACGACTGTCGGCGGCCTTCGCGCATCAAGGTCAGATGGCCGTCGTGCAGAAATCCCATCGTCGGCACCAGCCCGATTCGTTCGCCGTTCGCGCGAGCGCTCTCGGCGTATCGGGTCATCTCATCTGGGGAGGTAATGACGATCATCGCGAGGCCCTCCTTGATTCGGCGTAGCAATGTTCCGGCGCCGGGAACGCGCGCTCTTTCACTTCGCGCACGTAGGCGCCTGCAGCGGCCGCGGCGTCGTTCCACAAATGCGCGAACGGCTTGGCGAAGAGTGGCGCGCATGACTCGTACAGGCCGAGCATGTCGTGCATCACGAGCACCTGGCCGTCGCAATCGGGCCCCGCGCCGATCCCGATAGTCGGGATTGCGACGCTCGCAGTTATCTCGCGCGCCAACGATGGAGGCACGCCTTCGACCACGATCGCGAATGCGCCCGCGGCCTCGAGTGCACTGGCGTCTTCGAGCAATCGCTCGCGGCATCCTGCTGCACGGCCGGATTTGCGCCCTTGCACGCGATGCCCGCCCATCCGATGGATCGATTGCGGCGTCAGGCCGACGTGGCCCATCACGGGAATATCAACCGCCGCGATTCGCGCGACCGCGTCGGCGATCGCGACGCCGCCTTCGAGCTTCACCGCCTCGGCGCCGCCTTCCTTGACCAGCCGGCCGGCGTTGCGCAGTGCGTCTTCAGGACTCACCTGGTACGACAGGAACGGCATGTCGGCGACGATCAGCGCACGGCGGCGCGCACGCGCAACCGCGCGAGTGTGGTAGATGACTTCGTCGATCGTGACGGCGAGCGTAGTGTCCTCGCCGCGCACTGCCATGCCGAGGCTGTCGCCGACGAGGAGCACGTCGACACCGCAGTTGTCGAAAATCCGCGCGAACGGAAAGTCGTACGCGGTCAGCATCGTGATCGGCTGCCGCGCGGCCTTCATGCGCGCGAGATCGGGCACGCGAACTTTTTCCTGGGTCATTTTCTCACTCACTCGATCGGTTGCTCCCATCAAAAAAATCGGGGCTGCCGCGCGACCGGCAACCCCGCATCGGAGCAATCTCGAATGAACGAGCGCTCGAATCACTCGGAGTCCCGGTCCGGTATCGGATCCAGGCGCGAGCAGACAACGAAACCAACTTGCTATTAGCACCGTCTCGCCGGGAAGAATCTTCCTCGACGGACCAGTTCAACTATATAGAGAAAGCAGGCGCGCGCGTAAAGCGGGAAACTTCAGTTGGTGTTGGCTTGTAGGGTGTCGGCCGTCACCGGCAGCGTGACTTGCAGGCGTTTGCCGTTGCGCACGATGCTCAGGTAAAGGATCTCGCCCGGCTGAAGGTCGCGCATGCGGTCCTGGAAGTCGAGAAAGTTGGTGACCCGCGAGCCGTCCACGCCGATGATCATGTCGTAGCTCTCGCCGACTTGCATCATATCCATCGCGGGTATCAAGAGAATGGCGGCCTGCCCGAACGGAACCAGCGAGGCGGCTATTGCTGCACCGGTCAGCGCGTCATGCACCGTGTGATTGTAGGGACGCAACCCGGCCGTCGCCGCCGGGCCGCCCTTCTGCACCGTCGTAATTAGCAAGCCGTCAGCGTCCTCGCCGGATTTGAGCGTGCGCTTCGCCTCGCGCAATTGCATTCCGAACGGAGTCGATAGCTCGCCGTCGTTGTTGTACCCCTGCATGAGCTGCGATGGCGGCATCCCGCTCTGCTCTTCCTGATATTTCGCGATGTCGTTGCTCTCGTTCGATGGCTGCGAATCCGCGGCTGTTTGCGCGTCGAGCGCGGCGCCGGTTGGCTGTTGCGACACGTTGTCAGGAATGGCCGGCGCGATCTCGGTGGTGGCGGGCGGAGTTTTTTCGAGATTATCCAGCGTCGTCGGAACCATATTCGACGGGCCAGTGGCGGTCGGGCTTGCGGCGGCGGATGCGGCCGCGAGTCTCCAGGTTTCAGACGCGGTGGTATCGACGCCGGATTGCGCGGATGCGAACGTGCTGGTGAGTAGAAGCAGCAGCATCGCAGCGAGCGATGCGCCGAAAGCGTGACGCTCTCGCTCCCTACTAGTTAAGACTCCAGCGCTTTTCATGCTCCACCACGCGGCCTTCGCGCTCGAGCTTCTTCAGATGAGAGCGAATCGAGCTTGCAGCCGCAGCATGCAGATATTCCGGATAGTCCACGTAAATCTTTTTCACGATCGCCATCGCGTCGAGCGGTCCCCCACCGTCGCCGAGCGCCTCGAGCACCTGGCGCTCGCGCAATTCGCGATGCGCAATATACTCGCCGATCTTTTCTTTCGGATTACGAATGACCGGTCCGTGCGCCGGATAAATCGTCTCGAGATCGAGCGCGAGCAAGCGCCTGAGCGAATCCATGTA
>PMOH01000115.1:0-1281 GCA_003161515.1 Deltaproteobacteria bacterium | reverse complement strand
GCGCCTTCGGTGTGAACGACCGCGTCGTGGCCGATCGCGGAAATCTCGCCGGCCGGAGCGTCGTGCCCCGCCCACGGCATCTTGAGCACTTCCATCTCGCCAAATTTCTCAGTGACCTGCTTGACCCCGCCGAGGTGATCGACGTGCGCATGAGTCAGCACGATTCTCTCGAGTTCGTTCGCGCCCGAAAGTTCCTTGAGCCCCGCTTCGAGCAAGTCGGCGTAGATGGCGACGCCCTGCCCCGTGTCGAGCAGAATCGGACGCTTCGAAGTGCCGACGATATAAGTGTTGGTGCCCGGTCCGGTGAACGGACTCGGATTCTGTCCCAGCACCGTCGCGACGCGCGGCGAGATCCGCGAATAATCCGGCATCTTGAGACCGATCATCGAATCGGTCACGACTCGCCCATTCTTGCTCATCAAATCTTCCCTAAGCGTTGCCTCAATACCTAGCGCCGGTTGCGCTCAAATATCAGCCGAAGTCCTTTCAATGTCAAAAACTCATCGACCTCTTCAATCGTCTCGCTTTCGGGCGCGATCAAATCGGCGAGACCGCCGGTCGCGATGACGCGCGCCTTTTCGTCGCGCTCCTTCAGGATGCGCGTGACCAGCCCGTCCACCAACGCCGTGTAGCCGAAGATAAGCCCCGACTGGATCGATCCGACCGTCGTGCGGCCGACCGCCTCGCGCGGGCGGACCAGCTCGACCCGATAAAGCTTGGCGGCATGCTCGATCAACGCGTTCATCGATACGCCAAGGCCCGGCGCAATCGCGCCGCCGGCGTACTCACCCTTGCCGGTGACGTAGTCGAAGGTCGTCGCAGTGCCGAAATCGACGACGATCGTCGCGCACGCGTACCGCTCGAACGCGGCGACCGCGTTCACGATTCGGTCGGCGCCCACTTCCTTGGGATTCTCGTAGAGGATCGGCATTCCGGTTTTGATTCCCGGACCGACCATCAGCGGCGTGCAATGGAAATAGCGCTCGGCGAGTTGCTCCATCACCTGGTTGAGCGGCGGGACCACGCACGCGATCGCGACGCCTTCAGGTTTGACCCCGCCCTGCAAGCCGTCGCCGGCGAGCAGCGTGTTGAGCAACGCGCCGTGCTCATCGGTGGTGCGATCGGGAACCGTCGAGATGCGCCAGTGATTGCGCAGCCGCTCGCCTTCGTAAATTCCAATCACGGTATGGCTGTTACCGACGTCAACCGTTATCAGCATGACAAATCCTCACCGACCGCCGCCGTGTATAACGGCGCGATCGGGCAACGATAATAGCGCGC
>PMOH01000094.1 GCA_003161515.1 Deltaproteobacteria bacterium | reverse complement strand
CGCATCACGCGATCTTTTTCCGCAGCCACCATCCTGCCATGCATCGTGCCGATTCTCGCGCCGCGCAACGCCCCCTTCTTCAACCGAGCCGCCGTCGCCGACACCGACTTCGCCTCATCGTCATCGCCGTCAATAAACGGCACGACATAGTACGCTCGGCCACCGCTGTCGATCTCGTCGCGCAAACTCTCATGCACCTGCGCGATAGAATCCTCGCCGTAAATCTCGGTCGCGATCGGCGTTCGTCCCGCCGGCAGCTCGTCGAGAAATGACACGTCGAGATTCGCGAACAGGCTCATCGCCAGACTTCGTGGAATCGGCGTCGCCGTCATCATCAACAGATTCGCCTTCGGCCCCAAGGCTTTCAGCTTCGCGCGATCGAACACGCCGAATCGATGCTGCTCGTCGATCACGCCCAGCGCGAGCCCCTTCATCCGCACGCGCTCCTGTATCAGCGCATGCGTTCCGAACACCGCACCGATTTCGCCGCTCGCGAGAGCTCGCAAAATCTGAACGCGCGCCGCGCCGGTCACGCTCCCCGTCAGCAGTGCGTGCCTGATCCCAAGCCGCCCGCACACCCGCGCGAATCCGCGCCAATGCTGCTCGGCGAGCAACTCGGTCGGCGCCATCATGGCCGCCTGATGCCCACATTCGATCGCACGAAGCATCGCCCAGAACGCAACGATCGTCTTGCCGCTGCCGACGTCGCCCATCAGCATTCGGTTCATCTGATTCGGTCGGGCAAGGTCGACGCCAATTTCATCAATCGCGCGCGACTGCGATCCGGTCAGCGCAAACGGCAGCTCATCTGTCATCTTCGCGCTAAGGCTTTGAGAGCCGTCGAGCGCGTTTCCCACGCGGCGCGCACCGCGAAGACGTTCAATCGAAAGCGCGAGCTCAAACGCGAACAATTCATCGAACGCGAGCGCCAGATGCCCGCGCGACTCACCCTTTGCCAAAGCATTGAAGTCGGCGTCATCAGGCGGATCGTGAAGATAGCTAAGCGCTTCGCGGATCGTCGGTACATCGCCGCGCACTTGGTCGGGGATTGCGCCTCGGATTGAATCGCCCACATCGACGAGCGCGCGCGACACCAAATTCGCGAAGAGCCGCTTTCCAACAATTGAAGGCAAGCGGTAAACCGGCCGAATCGCTTTCGGCTCGCCCTCCGACAACCGATGCACCTCCGGCTGCACGATCTCGATCCCGCCATCAGCACCCGCCGCTACCCGCCCGCGTACCAGAACCCGTTCGCCGCCTGGAAGATATCCGCGCATGTAAGCGGGCAAGTTGAACCACACGACCCGAATCTGCCGACCGTCAAAGTTGAGCCACCCCGATGCCAGCCGCCGCCATCGCGACCCGCGCATCGGCCGCTCGGAAATCTTTCCAAGGTCCCCTTCGATAACGACGATGTTCCCGGCACGTAAATCTTTGGCCGACGACCGCCCACGCCAATCCTGGTAACGCGCGGGCAAATGAAAAATAAGGTCACCAGCAGTAACAATGCCGCGCGCTTCCAGAGCCATCGCGCGCTTGGGCCCGATCCCCGGCATTGAGGCAACCGGACTGTCGATCCGAATTATCTTTCCTTCTGATGATGCGTGGTCCGTTATTCCACTCCTAACCTCTTTCTATCCGAAGAAAGGAGGAGCCGGGATTCTTCGCTTCGCTCTGAATGACACAGGAAAAAGAACCTAGGAGCAAAATGGCGTCCTCGCCATTTTGCGATTTCTTATCACTGGGTGCAGGGGNNCCACCGCGGGTTTCACATTAAATTAACTGACTTCCGCTTCCCTACTGCCTGCGTCCTCTACCCTCGATGATAATCCTGCAGCGCGCGCACTTCGAACTTTTCGTGCTTCAGCGCGTAAATCCCTTCGACTGCGGCCTTCGCTCCCGCCATCGTGGTGAAATATGGCAACCGAAGTTCCAGCGCCGTGCGCCGAATCGAGAACGAATCTTTCGTACCGCTCGCGTCCGGCGTGTTGATAACCATTGCGACTCGCCCCGCCTTCATCGCATCCACAATATGCGGGCTGCCTTCGAGCACCTTGTTGACGCTTTCGCACTTGAGCCCGAGATTCCGAATGTGATTCGCAGTCCCCTTGGTCGCGATCAGATCGAATCCCATCGTGACCAGACCGCGGACTATCGGTTCAAGATGTTTTTTGTCATCGTCGCGGACGCTGATAAACACCAGCCCCGCATCCGGCAGATTCGACGACGCCGCCAGCGACGCCTTCGCGAATGCCATCGCGAAGGTCGTGTCGATTCCCATCACTTCGCCGGTCGATTTCATCTCCGGCCCCAGGATCGTATCGACGCCCGGGAATCGCCCGAACGGGAACACCGACTCCTTGACCGCGACATGCGCCGGCACGCGCTCTTTGGTGAAACCGATCTCGCCGAGCTTTTTCCCCGACATCACCAGCGCCGCGTATTTCGCCAGCGGCACTCCAATCGCCTTGCTCACGAATGGAATCGTGCGCGACGCGCGCGGGTTGACCTCGAGAATATAAACCTCGCCGCCGTAAATCGCGTACTGAATATTTATCAGTCCGATCACGCCGAGTTCGCGCGCCAGCATCCTGGTCTGCGCGATCAGTTCCTTCTGCAGCGCGCTGCTCAACGTCGTTGGCGGCAGCGCGCACGCGCTATCCCCCGAATGTATCCCCGCATGCTCGACGTGCTCCATGATTCCACCAACCACCACCGTCTCGCCGTCGGAGATAGCATCGACGTCAACTTCGATCGCGCCTTGCAGGTACCGATCGATCAGTAACGGGTGGCGCTCGGAGGCTTGCAGAGCCTGCGTCACGTATCTGCGCAATTCTTCTTCGTTCGGAATCACTTCCATCGCACGGCCGCCAAGCACGTACGATGGTCGGATAAGAACCGGGTACCCAACTCTCGCCGCACCCGCGACCGCATCGTCGAGTCCGCGCGCCAGGACGCCTTCCGGCTGGCGCAGGCCGAGCTTCGTGACCATCGCGTTGAATCGCTCGCGATCCTCGGCGCGGTCGATCGCATCGGGCGTCGTCCCCAGGATTGGCACGCCCGCGCGCGCCAACGGCACCGCGAGCTTGAGCGGCGTCTGCCCGCCGAACTGCACGATCACACCGACCGGCCGCTCACGCTCGGCAATCGCCATTACGTCCTCGAACGTCAGCGGCTCGAAGTACAGGCGATCCGAAATGTCGTAATCGGTCGAAACCGTTTCGGGATT
>PMOH01000502.1:1186-5410 GCA_003161515.1 Deltaproteobacteria bacterium | reverse complement strand
CCCTCACCCGCTCCTTCGGCGCGACCTCTCCCGCAACTAAGCGGGAGAGGCGAACAATAGGTGCGCGGAACCCAACATCCTAACTCGGGCGAGGTAAATCCCCGGAAAGTGCCTGCGGCTACTTTGCGGTGCCGACTATTCCTAGGGTGAAGTTCAGGGTGGTGAAATAGGGGACGAACAGGCCGGCGGATTCTGTGACATCGAAATAGCGGGCGATGCGGTTGACCATCTGGCGGTCGTCGAAGCCGGCGTGTTCGTGGCGCGGGATCTTGTCGATTTTGCTTAGGGCGCCGTTCAGCAGGTCGTGCCAGGTGAGGCGGTCGCCGTACATTCCGAAGATGCGGTAGCCGAGTTGCTTCGCTAGCAGCATCGCGCCGCGCTCGACTGGTATCGTGAAGAAGACAGGCCCGCGCACGACTTGCGCGAGCGCTTGCAGGTAGGCGTCGACTAGTTCGTCGGGGAGGTGCTCGAGGGTTTCCATGCAGATGCCGACGTCGAAAGTGGACGAGCGGTCGATGTCGGAGGGAGATGTCGATTTCACGATGGCGACTTCGGGGCGTGCGGTCCATTGAGCCTTGACCCGGTCGAAGATGTCGGCGTCGGCCTCGTAGCCGACGTATCGATTGACTGCGATGCCGCTGCGCTCGAGGTACGAGATGGTTTTTGCGTCGTAACAGCCGACTTCGATTATGTCGGCGCGCGCGATGTGCAGTCGGCGCAGGCGATCGACGAGCCACCAGAAGCGGCGTTCATGCAGAAAGCGGCGTGCGCGATTGCCGTTGAAGAGGCGATCGTTGTAGGTGTCGGGCATTAGTAGGACGAAATTTATTTCGTCGATTCTTTATTTGACGGACATCGATTCTATTTTGACGGAATAAATTCCGTCCTACTGCCATCCCACGTGGAGGGAGGGAATCAGAAATTAGTGCGAGGTCGTGTAGGCCTGCTTGTATTTGTCGTGCAGTTCGTTTTCCGCGGCGGTCGCTTCTTCGGCGCTGGCGTAGGGTCCGACGCGCACGCGATACCAGGTCTGCCCGTTCATCGCGACTTTTGATTCCTGCGCGTTGTAGCCAAGCTCCTTCAACCGCGAGACCATCTCGTCCGCCCCGCTCTTGTCCATCACGGCTTCTATCTGGATGTTGTACGGCTTCGCGCCCGGCGCAAGATGCGGCGGTGCGGCCGGAGCCGAGTCCGTCTCGGAATCTTCGTCGCTGGGTTCATCTTCAGATGTCGGTCGAGCTACCGCAGGCGCGGCCGGCGGTTTCACGCGCGCGACGGTGGCCGGTGACGTGCGCGCCGCCGGATGACTCTCGCCGATTGCCGGTTCGGGCGGTTTTATCGGGACCGGTCGAGGCACGGGCGCCGCAGCGATCGCCGGCGATGCTGCAGCCGCGGGCGACATCTCGGATACGGGGGCCGGATTTTCCGGCGGATTCGGCAGCGGATAGGTGGACGAGATTTGACTCATGTCAGGCTGGCTCTGCCGGGCCATCTCGTAGCCCGCGACCAGGCCGAGCGCGAAGATCGCGCCCGACAGACCGATCAGTCCGAGTAAAATTAAAACGCCGCCGCCCGCCCTGATTTCGAATCGCATCAGCTCACATCCGTTCCGGGGCGCTCACCCCGAGCAACTCGAGACCGCCCGCAAGAGCATCCTTGAGAATCCCCGCCATGTACATCCGCGCCAAACTGAGTTCGCGATCGGGTCCGATTATACGATTCGCGGGCTTGTTGTAGTAGCGATGGAACTCGCCGGCCAGGTCGAGCAGGTAGAACGGAATCCGATGGGGCTCGAGCGCCTCGGCCGCCGCGGACATCACGTCGGGGAGTCCAATCGCGCGCTTGGCGAGATCGAGTTCCTCGGCGCCGAGCAGATTCAAATCGATCGACGAAGTGTCCGTGGGGAGGGTCAACTCTTTCGCGGCGCCCTCGCGGAAAATGCTCGCGAGGCGCGCGTGCGCGTACTGGACGTAGAAAACAGGATTTTCGGGCGCCTGCTTTTTGGCGAGTTCGAGATCGAAATCGAGCTGGCTGTCGGACTTGCGGAACAGGAAAAAAAATCGCACCACGTCGGCGCCGACCTCGTCGATCAGCTCGTCGAGGGTGACGTAGGTCGCCTTGCGCGTGGACATTTTGACTTTTTCACCGGCGCGCGTGAGCGTCACGAACTGGTAGATGATCGCGCGGATTGGAGTGATGTCGTAGCCGAGCGCCTTGACCGCGGCGACGACCTCCTGATGCTCGGCGATATGATCGGCGCCGAAGATGCCGACGATCAGATCGAAACCGCGCTTCAGCTTTTCGATATGATAGGCGATGTCGGGCGTGCGATAGGTCGGCTGCTTGTCGGGACCGGAGCGCACGAGAACCGCATCCTTGGGAAGTCCCAACGGTTCGCCGCGGAGGTAGATTGCGCCGTCCTGCTCGAAGGTGAGGCCGTTGTCGTGCAGCGCCTTGAGCACCTCGTCAACTTTTCCGGAGTTGAAGAGATCGAGCTCGTTGGTGAAGACGTCGAAGCGGATTCCGAGGCGGGTGCAGGTCTGGTTGATGTCGGCGAAGATGGCTTTCACAGCCACCGAGCGGAATATCTCGAGGTCGGTGACGGATACGAGCGAATCGCCGCGGTCGGCTTTCAGCGCGCGCGCGATATCGACGATGTACTCGCCCTGGTAACCGTCCGGGGGCATGGTGGCGTCGATGCCGTGCGCTTGCAGATAGCGGACGCGGACCGACTCGCCGAGCAGTTTCATCTGGCGGCCGCCGTCGTTGAAATAATATTCGCGGGTGACGTCGAAGCCGGCTGCTTCATACAATCGAGCGATCGTGTCGCCGAGCACGGCGTTGCGGCCGTGGCCGACGGTCACCGGTCCGGTGGGATTGGCGGAGAGAAACTCGACTTGAACTTTTTTGCCAGCGCCCGGACGCAGCTCCCATGCGCGCGGCTTCCAGAATGCGTGGCCGGCGCTCGCGGCGCGGCGGATCTCGGAATGCCAGTACGCGGGCGCCATTTTGAAATTGATGAAGCCGGGTCCGGCGACCGAGACTTCGCTGACTTCGGCGGACAGCGTGACGTGCGCTTTGATTATTTCGGCGATCGCGCGCGGCGCCTTGCGCTCGGGCTTGGCCAGAGTCAGCGCGATGTTCGACGCAATGTCGCCGTGGGCAGAATCGCGCGGGGCTTCGATTCCGATCGACGGGATTTCGGACGTCAACTGACCAGCGGCGCGCGCCCGCCCGAATGCGTCGCGAAGGATGGAGACGATCAGTTCTTTCATCGAAGTGGAGCCGTGTGCGTACAGCAATCGTGTCAGATAGACGGCGGAATGTTAAGGCGGGTTGACGCTCGCGGCAGTGCGATGCGAACTTTGGCAGCGAGAGGTTATCAACAATGGAACTTTCACTCGGCGGTAAAGCGGCAATCGTCACCGGCGGCAGCAAGGGTATCGGGCGCGCGACGGCAATCGGATTCGCATCGGAAGGCGCGGCGGTGCTGGTATGCGCGCGCGGTCGCGAGGCGCTGGATGAAACCGTAAAGCTGGCGCGCGGGCGGGACGGCGCACGGGTCGAGGCGATTCAGGCGGACCTCAATAAACCCGAAGACGTGAAGCGGGTCGTTGCGCGATGCGTCGAGGCGTTCGGCAAAGTCGACATACTGGTGAACAACGCGGGCAGCGCGCGGCCCGGCGACTTTCAGAAACTCACTGATGATGAATGGCTCGAGGACTGGAATCTCAAATTCTTCGGCTACGTGCGGATGGCGCGCGAAGTCCTGCCGCAAATGCAAACGCAAGGTTATGGCGTGATCGTGAACATGATCGGCACCGGCGGGCTAATTCCGACTGGCGGTTACATGATTGGCGGTTCGGCGAATGCGGCGCTCAACCATTTTACCAAGGCGCTCGCGAACGAAGGCTCGCGCCATGGCGTGCGCGTCGTCGGTGTGAATCCCGGGCCGATATTCACCGACCGGCTGCGTCTGTTTACCGAGCGGCGCGCACAAGGGCGCGACATGGATGAAGTGCTGAAACGGATGACGCCGTTGGGGCGTCCGGGGAAGGCGGAGGAAGTTGCGGACCTGGTGATGTTCCTCGCGTCAGAGCGGGCGGCGTTCATTCACGGCGCGAATATCACGATCGACGGCGGCGCGAATCCGGGGCTGATCGGGTGATCACTTTATCTAATGTGAAACCCGCCTGGGTTTCACACTTCCTTGGGCAGGGGTGA
>PMOH01000502.1:0-1179 GCA_003161515.1 Deltaproteobacteria bacterium | reverse complement strand
GTTGGGTAGCCGGAGCCTAGTTGGATCAGGACGCCGTGGGATGAGCGCGGGGAGATGAAGGACTCGAAGCTGGTCGGCGACCATTCGTGCTCATCGACGATGCGCACGCCCTGCTCTTTCAGCTCGGCGGTCTTTTCCTTGCAGTCGGGGACGTTGAAGGTCAGATGATGCATCCCTTCGCCGCGCTTTTCGAGAAATTTGTGCAGGAACGAATTCGCGCCCAATGGCTCCAGCAGCTCGATTGAGAGCCCGTTCAGGTCGAACGCGGCGAGCGTAAATCCGGCCGCTGCGTTGGCGGCCTCAAAGACAAAAGTGGCGCCGAGAACGCCTTCGAAAAACTTGCGCGCCTCGGCGACGCTCTTGACCGCAATTCCGATGTGATCGAGTTTGCCAATTGGTGGATTTTCCATCGCTCTTTTTTCACCGTCTCCAAATTCGGTTGACGTGATGTCGAATATGATCGAATAGAGATAGCTATGCCAGCGACGCCGTGGAAAATACCGCCGATCGTCAAAGCCTACGAGGCGCTTGGCGCGATTGGCGATGGGCGCGTGCGAATCGAGGACGAGCGGCGCGCGACGGTGACGTCGTCGGACGGGTCGAAGACTTACGAGGTCGAGACGTCGGCGGACGGGCACGAAATTGCGTCGAACGACAACGCGTCGTACTGGCGGGGCTACCTCGGCTATCCGGCGATCGCGGCGCTGATCGCGCGCGGATTTTATCGTCCGCCGGCAAACGTCACCGACGCGCTGGCGGGAGTGCCGTGGAAGGAACTCAATCGCAAGTACAAGAACGACTGGGCCAAGACGATTGCGGATGTCGATAAGGAACTCGAGCAAGCCGGGCACGATCCCGACGCGGTGCGATCGGAAGCTGAGGCCGTACTGGCATTTCTGCGGGCGCTGAAACCAGTACGCGGCAAACGCACTCTTCCACCGGCAGAAAAGCGCGCGATCAAGATTCGCTAGCAGATCAGCTGCAGGTGCCGGTCACCGATACGTTGTACGATTGCACGAAAATGAAATCGCGGACGCTGAGCTCGGTCGTCACGCCCGACACTTTGCCGGTGGCGCAGTTGCTGAGCAGGTTCGCGAGCGCGGTCTGCGTGAGAGTTTGCGGCGCTACCAGGTGAAAGTAGCCGAGATCGCTGGCATTGGCGGTGATCGGATTGCCGGC
>PMOH01000345.1:938-19656 GCA_003161515.1 Deltaproteobacteria bacterium | reverse complement strand
TCACGCTTCCGCGGCAGGGGTGACCCTGCACCCAGTGAAAAGTGAAAAAGTGAAAAGTACCAATCGCAAAATGGCGAGGCCGCCCTTTCGCTCCCACCCAAATAAATCCGGTTCCCCTTCCCGCTCAGGAAGGGGTTAGGGGTTAGGTTGTCGGCATCGACCAACACTTCGTCGTCTCGGCTGTTTTTTGTGTCATTCTAGAGCGAAGCGAAGAATCCCGATCCTTCCTGACTGCCTCTCCCCCCTTACTAGGGATGCGCCTGGTACAGCAGCAAATACTCGCGCCGGCCGCCGATCACTTTCTTGACGTAGTCGCGCGTCTCTTTGTACGCGATATTTTCGACCCACTCGTCATCGGGACCCGGCGACTTCGCGATCCATTTCGACACTGCATTCTCGCCGGCGTTATATGCGGCGACCGAATGAAACGCGTCGCCGTGAAACATCTCGAACAGATTCTTCAGATACGTCGTCCCCAACTGCACGTTCACCGAGGGATCGTAAAGCCGAATTTGATCGGTATCCATGCCCTGCTGCGAGGCCATCTTGCGCGCCGTCGATGGAATCAACTGCATCAGGCCGCGCGCATTCGAACTCGACGTGGCCCGCGGGTTGAAGAGACTCTCCTGCCGCGAAAGCGCGAGCACCAGGTAAGGATCGAGCGCGAGGCGGGTGGACGCCGATGAAAACAGATCCCAATACGCGCGCGGATAGCGCACTCGCTCAGCGACGTCGTGGCTAATCTGACCGCTCTTTTCCATGTGCGTGGCCGTGACAATCGCGTCGTACCACGCGTCGGCGCTGGCATATCCAGCAAGCACGAATCGGCGCATCTCAATCGAACTGGACCCTTCCGCGAGCGCCTTCAACTCATCGGGCTGAAGCTCTTTGATGCCAAGCGCGCGCAGCGCTTGCAGCCGCGCCAGATGGAACTCAGCGACTCCGCTGACCGCAGGCGTCACATCGGATCGAGGATCAGGCGCGGATGCTGCCGGCAAATCCGGTCTGCTGGTCGCGACCCGGCGGCTGGCGAGCTCGGGATAATAGTTGCTGTCGGTGCTGTCCGCGAGCTTTTCAAAAATCGCGCGAGCGCCGCCGCTATCGCCGGCCTTCTCCAGCGCGCGCGCCCGCCAGTACTCGCCCATGTCGCGATTGACCGGATCTTTCGCGCGCGCCGCAGCGCTCTGGAAGCCGTCGGCGGCGATTCGGTAATTGCGCGCCGCGAACAAGGTCCACGGTATCCGGAACCGCGCATCTTCGGCGGCGTCGCTGCCCGGATAGCGCGCAGCCAGCTGTCGATACTGCGCGCGAGCCGAATCGAGCTGATGCAGTTCTTCGAAAATCTTGCCCACTCGGAGCATCGCGCCCGGCGCCAGCTCGCTGCCCGGGAAATTCGCGACCAGCCGATTGAAAGTCGCCCGCGCCTGATCATCTTGATCGTCGTGCCAGTAAATCAGCGCCAGCGCTTCAAGCGCCGCCGCTGCGTCATGACCGCGCGGCGCAATCTGCAGATACTCCGCGATCGCCCGCTTGGCGCGTTCGGGCTCCGGCTTGAGCGCCCGCACCGTCACCCAAACCAATTCCGCACGCAAGGCCGGTTCGGGATTCATCGCGAGTCCCGCGTTCGCCTGCTCGTTCGCTTCGGATAACGCGCCTTCGCGCAGCAGCAACTCGGATTCGTCGCGATGGTACGAGAGCGAATTGGTGTCGGCGACCTCGGGATGCGCCGCGAAGATCTCACGAACCAGAACGCGCGCTTCGGCGTCGGAATCGGAATGCGGATACTTGTCCCGAAGTTCCATCAGTTGCGCATAAGCCGACTTTTGATTTCCAATCGCAATAAGAGACTTCGCTTCTGCGATGCGAGCCGTCTGCTCAATCGACGCTTCCGGCCCCCGTGCGATCAGCCGCGACGCGACCTCCGAGGCCTCGGCATTCCGGCCAAGCTTCAACAGATTTTCCGCCAACATCATTTCGCCGGGATCGATCGTGACGCTCCTCGGATACGTTTTGATGAGACGCTCGAGAGTTTCTGCCGAGCCGCTCAGATCGCCCTGATCATGCTGCGCGAGCGCAAGATAGTAGAGCGCGTGGTCTCCCAGGGTCGGAGAATGGTCTGCTGCATACTTCAGATTTTCGATTGCACGCGGGTAGTCTCGACTCTGATAGGCGCGAAAGCCGTTAAGAAACGCAGTCTGGCCGTCGGTCGGCGGCACGTCCGACGCGGCTGCACTTGCGACCGCAGGCGCCGCTGGCGTTGCTGCTGCCGGAACCGCAGATGCCATCGAATCCGCCCGCGCCGGCCCCGACGCACATCCGGCGAGCACCGCACACAACACCACCAGCGCGCCGCCGCGCCACCATCTCGTTTTCATCCGATCTTGGTTAGCGCATGGTCAGGGCGTCTTCAATTGGCCTCCTCACTATATGCCGCTTGCGACCGGAGGCGGCGTCTGGCAACAGTCGGAACCGGATGAGCGCTTCAATCAAAGTGATTCTCGCGTCAGCGTCTCCACGACGCCGTCAACTGTTGGCCGCGGCTGGAATCGCATTCGAAGTGATCGAGAGCCGCGTGCCCGAGCAGCACAATCCGGGCGAACCGCCGCGCGACTATGCACTCCGGATGGCGCGCGATAAGGCCCGCGCAGTTTCGTCGCGCTTCCCCGACGCCATCGTAGTCGGCGCCGACACGATCGTAGTGTGCGATTCTCACATCCTGGAGAAACCCGCCGATGCCGCCGACGCACGCCGGATGCTCGCGATGCTCTCTGCCCGCACGCACACCGTCGTGACCGCCTTTGCGATAGCGCGCGCCGGAAACATTCTCGAGAGCTCACCGGTCGAGAGCCGGGTTACTTTTCGCAAACTCAGCGACGCCGAAATCGAAGCCTACATCGCCACCAACGAGCCGTTCGACAAGGCCGGCGCCTACGGAATCCAGGGCAGTGGCGGCGGCTTCATCTCGCACGTCGAAGGATCGCGCGACAACGTGATGGGCCTGCCGACCGAGCGCGTCGTCGCGGCGCTCGCGCGACACGGTCTCGAGCGCTAGTCAAAATGCCGATTGATCATGCACTGAAAGAGCGGCTGACGATCGTGCAGGCGCGGATCGGCGCGGCTGCTTACAAGGCCGGTCGCGACGCGTCGTCGATTCGTCTCGTGCTGGCCAGCAAGACGCAGCCGAGCGAGGCGATTCGCGCCGCGTATCAAGCAGGCGCGCGCGATTTCGGCGAGAACTACGTGCAGGAAGCAATCCCCAAACGCGCCGATCTCGCCGACTTGACCGAAATTCGATGGCATCTGATCGGTCATCTGCAAACCAACAAGGCAAAGACAGCCGCGAGCGCCTTCTCTCTCATCCATAGTGTCGATTCGGTCCGTCTCGCCGAGGCGCTCGCACGAGCGCAACCCTCGCCGCGTGTGCACGCGTTGGTCGAAGTGAATCTCGGCGGCGAGGCGAGCAAGACCGGCGTCGCGCCTGACGGAGTCGCGCCGATTCTCGACGCTGCTCGCGGCAAAATTGAAGTTGACGGTCTGATGACGATTCCGCCGCCCGGCCCAACCGCCGAAGCCGCGCGCCCGTACTTCGCGCGGCTGCGTGAGCTGCGCGACAGCCTTGCGACACAATCGGGCTATGCGCTAAGCGAACTCTCCATGGGCATGACCGACGACTTCGAAGTCGCGATCGAAGAAGGCGCGACCATCGTCCGGATCGGTCGCGCAATCTTTGGCGAGCGCGAATCGAAATCACTGAAAAAATGAAAAAACTTGGATTCATCGGCGGCGGCAACATGGCCGAGGCGCTCGCCCACGGCCTTATCCATCACAAGCTTTTCAAGCCGGCCGACATAATCGTGTCCGACGTCGCGCCCGATCGCCGGCGCAAACTCGCCCGTACGCTCAAAGTCGCGACCACCGCCGACAATACCGAAGTTCTGCGCGAGTCCCCTGCAGTTCTGCTCGCCGTCAAGCCGCAGACCATCGACGACGTCATGTCGGAGCTCGCTGCTGTCTTGGCGAAGAGCACCAAGGGCAAGCTCTTCATCTCGATTGCCGCCGGTATCACGATCGATCGCCTTACCCGCGGCTTGGGCAAGCGTGCGCGAGTGATCCGCGTGATGCCGAATGCGCCCGCGATGGTGGGTCACGGGATGGCGGCGATGGTGCGTGCGCGAGGTGCCACGCCGGCCGACGAGCGTTTCACGCTGAAAATTTTCAACGCGGTCGGCGACGCCGTCGCGCTCAAGGACGAGAAACTGCTCGATGTCGTCACCGCGCTGTCAGGCAGCGGCCCCGCCTACGTTTACCTGTTCGCCAAGGCGATGGCCGATGCGGCCGTGAGCGAGGGTATCCCGCGCGAGTTGGCAATCCGCATGGCGCTGAAGACGATTCGCGGCGCCGAACACCTGATGCGCGAGTCGAAACGCGACGCCGCCGACTTGATTCGCGCCGTCGCTTCCCCCGGCGGCACCACCGAGGCGGCACTGCGCCGATTCGCCGAGCATGGCTTTTCTGATATCGTTGCTGCCGCATTGCACGCCGCCAGCGATCGCTCGCGCGAACTTGGCCGCGGAACTAACTAGCGGGAGCGCATCGCGTGTACGCCTGGACCAACCTGATTATTTTCATCGCGCAGACCCTCGACGGTCTGTTGACCCTCTACTTATACGTCGTGATCATCGCGGCGCTGATGACCTGGATCGAGCCGAATCCGTACAACCCGATCGTCCGCTTCCTCTACTCGGTGACCGAGCCGGTTTTCGATTGGTTCCGTAACCACATCCCGGTGGTGATGGGCGGCATCGATTTTTCGCCGCTGATCGTGATCATCGGCATTCAGCTAATCCAGCGCGTCGTCATTCCGAGCGCGGTGCATATGCTGATCCCCGCCTACGCGTGAGCCCGGGCGCAACCGGAAAACCGCCCGCGCCCGATTCGCCCTGGATGCGAGTCTCCATCGACGAAGTAGTCATCGAAGTGACTGCGCGGCCGGGCGCATCGCGTCGCGGCGTCATCGGCGTGACGGCCGATCGTCTGGTAATCGGCGTCAATTCAAGGCCGGAAAAAGGCAAAGCCAACGACGAGCTGATCGAATATCTCGCCCACGAAATGCGCGTGCCACGCTCCGCCTTGCTGATAGTCCGCGGCGAAACCTCTCGCCGCAAAACGATCCGGATCGTCACCCACGAACCGACCCGGGTGTCATCGCGGCTACACCAAATCCTCAAACGACACTAGCATTCTATGTATCGCCGATTTATTCCCCGGACTGTTTCCAGCCCCGACTCGCAGTTACTTTTCTTGTCTCAAATCCCTGGCGTTATAAAATTTACAATGCGAGTTCGTAGAACATCGGAGGGACCATTTGATGCACCGCTTTTCTTTCTCATTCATCGCAGCCCTTTGTATTCTCGCGCTCCCGTATTCCGCGGTCGCTGAGCCCTTCGCGATTCGGCCGAATGAGGCGCCCTCTGCTCACATGGAAAAGGGGCACGACCCGGCTGATTTCGTGCGCCAGTGTCCCCCGGGATTTAACGACACGCCCGCGATGCCGGCGCATTTCGGTCAGGCGACGATCCTCGGGATGCCGCTGAACAAGGTGTTCGCGCTTGGCCAACAAACCTTCGTGACCAATTTCAACGCATGCGACGGCGCGGGACGTCCCGCCACTACCGGCACCGGCGCTGCGCGCACCGCCGATCCCGTTCTCGGACCGCGCTTCACCCGCGTCTCGGCGCCCGAGACCAGCTCTTGCGCTGGATGCCATTCGCAGCCGCAGCCCGGCGGCGCCGGTGACTTCGCCGCAAACGTATTCGTCCTCGCGCAAGCCGCCGATCCGGTTTCGCGAATTATCCTCAACGAAGATTTCAGCAACACCTGGCTCGAGCGCAACACGCTCGGCATGTTCGGCGCCGGCGCAATCGAGATGCTCGGGCGCGAGATGACCACTGATTTGCAGGCCGCGCAGAAAGGCGCGATCACCCAGGCCGAGTCATCCGGACATAACGTCACCGTTGACCTGATCAGCAAAGGCGTTTCGTTTGGCGCGTTGACCGCGCATCCCGACGGCAGTGTGGACACCAGCGCCGTCGCCGGCGTCGATCCCGATCTCGTGATCAAACCGTTTTCGCGCAAAGGGGTATTCCGCTCGCTGCGCGAATTCACCGTCACCGCGATGAATCAACATCACGGCATGCAGGCGGTCGAGCGCTTCGGCGTTGGCGCCGATCCCGACCAGGACGGCGTGACCAACGAACTCCTCATCGGCGACATCACCGCCGTGACGATATTCCAGGCCGCGCTGCCGGCGCCGATCGTCTCGACCCAGGGCGTCGATTCGCGCGCAGCCTCGCACGGCGCCGATTTGTTCGCCAAGATCGGATGCACCGGATGCCATCTGCCGACGCTCCCGCTCACCAGCACCAAATTCTGCGATCCCGATCCGCAAAATCCTGCCGGCACCTTCAACGACACCTCGCAGTCGTATTGCTTTGACCTGTCGCGGGCTGGAATCCAGGGTAATTCAGTCGCGGCGTTTACCGATTTGAAGCGCCACGTGATCTGCGACAACAACAAGCCGCACTACTGCAACGAGCCCGCCTCTCCGCTGCAGGCCTCCGATACTAATTTCGCGATCCCGCACGACCAGTTCCTCACCGCCAAGTTGTGGGACACCGGCAATTCGGGACCATGGGGTCATCGCGGCGATCTCGACACGATCTACGCCGCGATCACCGCGCATGGTGGTGAGGCCACCAGCTCAGAGGCCCAGTACGAGTCGTTGTCAGATTCCGATCAGCTGGCAGTCGTGACTTTTCTGAAGACCCTGCAGATGCCGATACTGCCGCCGAATCAGGATCCGAACGTCGGCATGCCGAACTCAGTCGACGGACCGGGACCGCATGAGCACTAACCCCGGCGCTCAGTGACCGCTGTCCGAATGCGTCGAGCTGGGATCGAAAAAAAGCGGCGCCCCTACTGGCAGCTCGGCGCACGCTGACGGTCCCACCTGGCCCGACTGGCTGACGAACGCGTCACTGGTCTTCTCCATCGGACAAGTGCAATCGGCGATCTCAAAGCCATTGACCGTTCCCGCGCGCGTGCACTGCCAGTTCCAGCATTGAGAAAAGGATTCGTGCGCCGGACAGACCTGTACTATCGGCGCCGCGTCCTGCCAGGTGCCGTCGATCAACTGTGGGAATGAATCCGAGAACTCGAAGGTCGAGTACACGAAATCCGGATTCGACGACGTGCAACTGCCTTGCATATTCCCGCCGTTTAGATCGGCGACATTGTCGCCCGTAACGATCGGACACTCGCACGTCACCGCCGGATACCTCTTGCCCTGGTTGTTCCTGACGAAGCCGCCGGTCGCGACGCAGGTGGACGCTGCGCACAACGCAAACTCAGTACCCTGACAAATCGTGAGCTGCCGCTTCGACGATTGCCCCGGCTTTGCGTCCGCCGATCCCGCCGCAAAGAACATCATCGCGCACACTATCGCCATCATCGTAAACGGAAATATTCGCGCATCAATTCGCTTCATCGAGTCCTCCGGAAATTTTGATTTGAGCCGAGCGCGTTCGTATCAGCAGATGCCGTGCCAGTTTCGCTCGCGCGTTTACGTTGCCAACGTTGCTCAGGCTTGCGATCGAATCACTCTCGCGACCCCGCATGTCGTCCGATGGAACATCCGATGACACCTTTCTCGCCCTGAGCGATCACCGGGAATTGGCAATCCAAAGCACCGTCTGCTGGCGAATTTGAGGCGAATCGAAAGCGAAAAATCACGCTTTCTGTTGACTACGTTGCATTTGGTGGTTACCTAAAGTGTAGAGAGGCGCGGGTCGTCGTTAGCAGCCTCGGTTTTGCGATGCCAATCTACGAATACAAGTGCAACAAATGCGGCGTTTTCGAAGCGATGCAGGGAATCAAGGAACCCGCGCTCAAGAAATGCCCCACCTGTAAAAGCAAGGTCGAGCGCCAGATGTCGCGCGGCTCTTTCCTCCTGAAGGGCAGCGGATGGTACGCGACCGACTACGCCAAAAAAAGCACGCCCAGCACCGACTCGGATTCAACCTCGACCACTGAGAAACCCGCCACCAACGGCACCACCGCGTCCTCAACCGATTCGTCCTCGAAGCCGACAACCGATTCAAAACCCGCAGCCGAATCCAAGTCGTCATCATCCGACCCCAAGCCCTCAAAATCCAAGTCGTCCTCAGAAAAATCAGTCTCAGCCAAAGCCCGACTGAGTCTCTTAAAAAGAACCTGAGAGCAAAATGGCGTCCTCGCCATTTTGCGATTTGTACTAAGGTGCAGGGGTTACCCCTGCCCAGGGAAGCGTGAAACCCAGGAGGGGTTTCACTACAATCGCTCGCACCTATGCGCGCGCTAGTCTTCGACCGCAACCTCCAATTCCGCACCGACTATCCCAACCCAGTCGCGTCACCCGGCGAGAGCATCGTGCGCGTCTCGCTCGCCGGCATCTGCGGCACCGACCTCGAGCTCGCCCGCGGCTACATGCAATATCGCGGAGTGCCCGGCCACGAATTCTGTGGCCGCGTAGTCGAATCGCAAAACCCCGCGCTCCGCGGAAAACGTGTGGTCGGCGAGATCAACGCCGGATGCGGCCGATGCGCGGCGTGCCTCGATGGCCTCGCGCGCCATTGCCCCAATCGCACCGTGCTTGGAATCCTCGGCCGCGACGGCGCATTCGCGGAATTCCTGTCGCTGCCCGACGTCAACTTGATTCCGATTCCCGATTCGATAACCGACGAGGCCGCCGTCTTCGTCGAGCCGCTCGCCGCGGCCTACGAGATTTTCGATCAGGTCCATCTAGCGCGGAATCAGACGATCGCAGTGATGGGCGACGGCCGGCTCGGCGCGATGGTCGCGATTGCGCTGAAGGGCGAGAAGTATCTTCCTATCGTTGCCGGCCATCACCCGGAAAAACTCGCGCGGCTGGCCGCACTCGGACTTGAGACCGCACAAGAATCTGCGTGGCGCGAAAAATTCGACGCCGTAATCGAATGCAGTGGCAGCCAATCCGGCTTTCGCCGCGCAATTGAACTCGTCCGCCCGCGCGGAACAATCATATTGAAGAGCACCGCAGCCGCAGCGGCTGAACTCAACCTCGAACCGATCGTCGTCAATGAAATCACGGTGATCGGCTCCCGATGCGGCCGGTTCCAGCCCGCTCTCGACGCATTGGCCGCTGAAAGGATCGATCCGCGCCCGCTGATCGATGGCAGTTTCCCACTCGAAGGCGGCATCGCCGCCTTCGACGCCGCAAGCAACCCGCTCAACTTCAAAATATTGTTGAGAGCAATGTGAAGCCGTGAAAGATCGCGGCTCGATATTGGTCGGAATCGACACCGGCGGCACCTTCACCGATCTCGTCGCGATCATCGGAAGCGAAATCCGCGTGCACAAAGTGCTCTCGACCCCGACCGACCCAGCGAACGCCGTCATCCGCGGCCTGCGCGAGATGCTCCACGATGCGCCGCCGGACAGTGTCACTTACAGTTCCACCGTCGCGACCAACGCGCTGCTCGAAAAGAAAGGCGCGCGGGTCGCAATGTTCACCAACGCCGGCTTCGAAGACCTGATCGAAATCGGCCGCCAGAATCGCGACGACCTGTACGCGCTCGCGCCGTCGCGTCCTGAGCCGCTCGTCAGTCGCGCGATGCGCTTCGGCGTCGATGAGCGCACGCTGTTCGACGGCAGCANNCTGCTCCATTCGTACGCCAATCCAAGAGCCGAAGAGTCGATCGCGCGCGCGCTCGCGCCGCTTGGCCGCCCGCTCTCGGTCTCGCATCGGATCCTCGCCGAGTATCGCGAATACGAACGCTTCTCGACCGCAGTCGTCAACGCGTACGTCGCGCCGCGGATGTCGTCGCATCTGAAAAACCTCGAGACGCGTCTCAAAGGCGCGCGCCTTCGCGTCATGCAATCCAACGGCAGCGCTATCGGCGCGGATCTAGCCCGCGCGGAGCCGGTGCGCACGATTCTGTCGGGTCCCGCCGCTGGTGTGATTGGCGCTGCGAGTCTCGCGCGCGCATTCGGC
This sequence comes from Deltaproteobacteria bacterium, assembly GCA_003161515.1. Taxonomy (GTDB): domain Bacteria; phylum Desulfobacterota; class Binatia; order Binatales; family Binataceae; genus Binatus. Next base: position 9,587 of record PMOH01000345.1, on the reverse strand, counting down.
ACCGACCGCTTCATCACGTTTGACATGGGCGGGACCTCGACTGACGTGTCGATGTTCGATCGGCGCGCTCGAATCCGCACGCTTAGTCATCCCGATGGATACGCGGTGCGCACCCCCGTGATCGACATTCACACCGTCGGTGCCGGCGGCGGTTCGATCGCGCGTATCGACGCCGGCGGCTCGCTCCAGGTCGGGCCTGATAGCGCAGGCGCCGATCCCGGTCCCGCATGTTACGGCCGCGGCGATCTGTGTACCGTGACCGACGCCGATCTGGTCGCGGGCCGATTGGTCGCGGCAAACTTCCTCGGCGGCCAGATGAAGCTCTACCCGGATCGCGCCGTCCACGCAGTGTCGCGGCTCGCGCGCGAGATGAAAACAAATCCGGCCGCGGCGGCGCGCGGCGTAATTCGCGTCGTCAACGCCAACATGGAGCGCGCGATTCGCGTGATCACAGTCGAGCGCGGCTACGATCCGCGGGACTTCGCGCTGCTCGCCTTCGGCGGCGCCGGCCCGATGCATGCCTGCGAGCTCGCCCTCGATTTGGGCGTTCGAAGAATTGTGATGCCGCGAAATCCCGGCCTCCTGTGCGCGTGGGGCGCGTCGAGCGCGCCCCTGGGCCGCGAGTATTCGCTCACCGTCCGCGCGACGAATCCGAACTATCGAGACTTGGCGGCGCGCGCCTCAAAACTGATCCGCCGCGCTCACGCCGAACTTCGCGCCGAAGGCTCGCGCGCAATCCGTCACGAACTGTGGCTCGATATGCGCTATCGCGGCCAATCCTACGAACTCGAGATTGCACTGACGCCCCGATTCGTCGCCGACTTCCATTCGACCCACCTCAAAACCTTCGGACATTCCTCCGCGAGCGCCGCCGTCGAAGTCGTGAACATTCGCATCCGTGCAATCGCCGGCGAATCGACCGCCAAGCCAAAGCGAATCGCGCCCCACGCCGGAACCGCAGCGCCAATCTCGAAAGGACGCGTGCTCGTCGGCGGCCGCGAACGCACCGTGCCGATTTACGATCGCAACTCACTCGGCGCGGGCGCGCGCATCCGCGGTCCGATCGTCGTCGTCGAGCTGAGTTCCACCACCTACGTCGCCCCGGAATTCACCATGCGCGTGGACGACTTCGGCAATCTGCAACTGGAGGCAGCGCGATGAAGCTCGACCCGATCACATTGGCCGTCATGAATAATCGCCTCGCCGCGATCGCCGACGAGATGGGCGTAGTCCTCGGCCAGACCGCGTTTTCGCCCAATATAAAAGAGCGCCACGATTTTTCCTGCGCGATTTTCGACGCGCGCGGCGAGTTGGTAGCGCAGGCTGCGCACATTCCGGTCCATCTCGGCTCAACCCCGCTGTCGGTGCGCGCGGCGATCGCGAACCTCGATCTCAACCGCGGCGACGTCGCGGCGCTGAACGATCCGTTCGCCGGCGGAACCCATCTGCCCGACCTGACCTTGGTCGCGCCCGTCTTCATCGGCAACGAACGCCGCCCGTACGCATACGCCGCCAACCGCGCGCATCACGCCGACATCGGCGGCATCGCGCCGGGCTCGATGGCGCTGGCAACCGAAATTTATCAGGAAGGTTTCCGCCTGCCGCCGGTGAAAATTGTCGCCGACGGCGAGATCGCGCGCGACGTGATGACCCTCTTTCTAGCCAACACTCGCGTCCGCGAGGAGCGCGAAGGCGACCTGCGCGCGCAGATCGCCGCATTGTCAGTCGGATCTGAGCGCCTGCTGGCGATCGTACAAACCTCGGGACGTAAAACCGTCGAAGCTGCGATGGACGGGCTCAAGGATTACGCCGAGCGCCTGATGATCGCCGCGCTCGGCGAACTTCCGTCGGGAACTTATCGCGCGGAGGATTTTCTCGACGACGACGGCTTCGGCACCGGCCCGATTCCAATTCGCGTCGCGATCAAAATTGGTGGCGGCAAAGCTATCGTCGATTTCACCGGCTCCGCCCCGCAGGTGCGCGGATCGGTCAACGCAAATTTCGCAATCACGCTGTCCGCGACCTTCTACGTCATGAAATGTCTCGCGGCCGAGGCGGTGCCCGCCAATGAAGGCCTCATGCGCCCGATAAAGCTGATCGCGCCTCCGGGTTCGATAGTCAACGCGCTGGCCCCTGCAGCGGTCGCCGGCGGCAACGTCGAGACCTCGCAGCGGATCGTTGACGTACTGTTCCGCGCGCTAGCCAAGGCCGCACCCGATCGCATTCCAGCAGCGAGTTCGGGCTCGATGTCGAATCTTACGGTCGGCGGCTTCGACCGTTTTCGCGACCGCCATTTTTCGTACTACGAAACTATCGCCGGCGGCGCGGGCGCGGCGAAAGACCGGCCCGGCGCTTCCGGCATCCACACCCACATGACCAACACCCTCAACACGCCGATCGAAGCGCTCGAGGCCTACTATCCGATGCGAATCACCGAATACAGAATCCGCCGCGGCTCAGGCGGTAATGGCCGCGCGCGCGGCGGCGACGGACTAATTCGCGAACTGGAATGTTTGGTCGATTCAAACGTGAGCGTGCTCACCGAGCGTCGCAAAATCGCGCCCTACGGACTCGCCGGCGGCGGCCCGGGCGCGACCGGCAAAAACATTCTCGTCCGCGGCGCCCGCCGAACCACCCTACCCGGCAAAGCGAACATCGACCTCAAAGCCGGCGATCGCATTCGAATCGAAACGCCCGGCGGCGGCGGATGGGGACCCCGCTAGACGACGCCGCTCTCACGCAAGCGCTTGCGCGCGTCCGCATCGATTCCGAGTTCCGCCAGGATATCGTTCGTATCCGCTCCCAGAGCCGGTGCGCCGCTTCTTATCCGGGTCGGCGTGCGCGAAAACTTCGCCGCAGGACCGGTGATCGGCGCGAGCTTGCCGTCTTCCTGCGCCACCTCCTGCAGCATGTCGCGCTCGAGCGTGTGCGGGCATCGCGCCGCCTCCGCGTACGTCCTCACCTTCGCGCACGGAATATTGTTCTTCGCGCACTCATTGACCGCTTCCTCGACCGTGCGCGCCGCGCACCACCCGGCAAACATCGCGTCACATTCTTCGCGACGGCTCATCCGTCCCGGAATCGTCGCGAAGTTATCATCGCCGGCGAGATCGTCGCGCCCCGCCATCCGCGCCATCACCTTCCAGTGCGTATCGAGCAGCACCCCCGCCATCACCGACCCGTCACGGCATTTATAGATGTTAGTCGGAACCGAGAACGGAATTTCGTTGCCCCATCGCTTGATCTCGACGCCCATCGCGCCGAGCGTCAGGTTGCCATTGGACTGAAACAGCATCGCATCGAGCATCGCGACATCGACATGCTGCCCTTCGCCGGTGCGATCGCGATGGCGCAGCGCCGCAAGCGCACCAATCGCGCCGTGCAGTCCGCCGAGATCGTCGCATAGCCAGGTCGGCGCCTTCATCGGCGGTCCGTCGGGAGTCCCGTTAAGCGAGATGAACCCGCTCATCGCTTGCGCGAGCGGATCGTACGCGACGCGATCGTGAATCGGACCGAACTGCCCATACCCACTGATCGAAACGTAGATAATGTCCGGCTTGACTGCGCGAACCTGATCGTAACCGACCCCCCACTTGTCGAAAGTCCCCGGCCGGAAGTTTTGCACGATGACATCGCAGCGCAACGCGAGTTTCAGAAAAATATCGCGCCCCTCGTCGCGCCGCAGATCGAGCGTGAGGCTCCGCTTGTTGCGATTAACCGTCGCCTGCGCAAATCCGATCTGCCGCTCGTGCCCAGGCAGCGCCGGCGGAATCCGCCGCGCGACTTCACCCTCGCGCGCCTCGACCTTGATAACATCAGCGCCCAGGTCGGCCAGGATGCACGCGCACATCGGCCCCGCCCAACTCGTGGTGGCATCGATCACGCGAACGCCGTCGAGCGGTCCCGTCAAATCGCGCCGCGCATCGCGATAGAACTCGGATTTTTCCATGCGCCCAACCTCCAGGCGGAAAGAATCGTACTGCGGGCGAGTCGGTTCCGACAAACGCGGAAGTGGCGCGCCGGCGAGTCGCCCGCTAGCTTGAGCAGGATGGCGGAGCAGCAATTCTATGTCGGCATCCACGGCGTGATCGCGAGCCGCGGGCGAATGCTGGTGCTGAAGCGCGCGCCCGAAATGAACTATCGGGCGGGCAGTTGGGACCTTCCCGGCGGACACCTCGCGTTCGGCGAGACTTTCGAGGACTGCCTGTTGCGCGAAGTCAAAGAGGAAACCGGGCTTGATGTTGCGATAGACCGCTTGCTCGGATTGCACAGCATGGTTTCAGAGCCGTATCTGCAGGCGATCTACTCGTGCCGCCTGACGGTTTTTCAGAATGTGAAGTTGCGGCCCGACGAACACGTCGATCATCGATGGGCGACGCTGGAAGAGCTCGCGAGTCTCGAGCTGATTCCCTATCTCGCGGCGATACTGAAGCGCGGGATGCTGAGTTACGTGAAGTGACCAGCGCTAGCGTGCGATCAAACGGCCGCGCCAGTAGCCGAGAAAGTTGGCGCATTCAAGTTCGTGATAAATCGCGCGCTCGGGATCGCCGCGCATCGCCGCAGTCGCCATTCTGACGCCGTTGCGGACCAGCTTGTCGAACTGATTGTGGTTTTGCAGACCGGCGAACGCGGTGCCCATCCCGAACGCGAAGCTCTTGCGGCGCAAATACGCGCGCGTCATCCGCTCAGGCGGTATCACATGATGCACGATCGCGCGCGGCGCAAATCCCATCGCACCACCGCGCGACAATATTCGCGCGAACAGTTCGGTATCCTCGCCTGAAATAGGATTGCCACCGACCACGCCGAGGTCCTCGCGAAATTTTCCGAAGCGCGCAAACGCCGAGCGCTTGAATCCGACATTAGCGCTGAAATAGTTATCGAGCCGCTCAACGGACGCGGTCGGCGCCGACTCGATTGCACGCCGATCATGAACTGCCAGCTTGACCCACAGGCTCGGTCCCAGCCAACGCGGCGGCGGCGACGACCATCGCGGAAGAACCATCCCGCACGCGGCGTCGAGGTCGCGCCGCCGCATGTCATCGAGCAGTTCAGCGGCCCAATCCCGCTCGGCGACCGCGTCGTCGTCAATAAAAAAGATGAAGTCCGATGTGGTTTCGTCCACCGCACGATTTCGCGCGAAGCTCGAGCCCGGGTGCGGCTCGAATACACGGCGCATCAGAAGCGCGGCGCCGCGGGCGAAGTCGTCAACTATAGTCGCGGTCTCGTCAGTCGAGGCGTTGTCGATGACGACGCAGTCGGCATCGACACCCGCCGGGATCGCGAGCGCGGAGACGCTCGCGAGGGTCTCGCGCACAAGCGCTGCGCGATTGTGCGTGGGGATCGCGATAGTGAGCTTGACGGTCACGTGGTCATGCGCGCGGCGACGCCGCGCGCATCAGCATAATAGCCGAATTGCGCCGCGCACCGGAGTATCCGGTGTCGCGGCGCAATTCGGCGGCCTGACGCGGCAATACGCCGCGTCAGGGCTTCGCCGCGCCTGCTGGCGCGGGAGCCGNNCGCCGCGGGCGAAGCCCCCGGCGTCGGCGTCGGCGACACCGGCTTCGGCAGCGGCGCGCCCGATTGCGTAAACACGATCGACGTCACCGTTAGATCGGGCGTCGCCTTCTGCTGCACTTCCGGCGCTGCCGTCAGCCGGAAGCCGAAGTCGCGCGTCTCGCCCGGCACGAACGGCCGCACCGGTCGTCCAAAGTTGGTGAACTCGAGCGGCGTCGCAATCGGCGTGTGCACCTCGGTGAAAACGTCCTTCTTCTTTTTCCCTTTGCCTTCGGAATACGTGACCGTGAACTGAACTTCGTCGATCGCCTTGTCGCCGCTGTTGGTCATCTTGCCGAAAATCCCCGGCACTCGCGACGCCGACATCTTCATGTCCACATCGCTCAGCACGATTTTCGGAATGTACGCTTGCGCATCGGGCTGCTGCTTCTGCGCATTCTGAATATCGGCCATTTCGCGCCCGTACTGGTACTTGAGGCCCGCGTTACCGGTCGCCTGCTCCTTGTCGAGTTCGTCGAGAATTTTCTGGTACGCGGCAATCGCCTTGTCGTAGTCGTGCTTGTGGTAGAGATCGACCGCGTCCTTGTGTTCTTTGATTATATTTTCCTTGAATGGAAAATCGACGAACAAGCGCCACTCGCCGCCCTGCTGCATCATCACCATGTTGTCGTCGTAAGTGACCTTGGGGTACGTATTTTCCTGCAGATTTTTTTGTGCGATCGAGTCAGGAGTCTGATCGCCGCTAAGGCCGGCGTCCACCGTCCGCTCCCAGAGCGCGAGATCCGGCTGCGTCACCGTGACAGTGACGATCGCCTTGTCGCCGTCGATTTTCGCGTCGCCAACCTTGTAGTCATAGGTGCGCAGTATTCCTTTGAACCAGTCCTTGCTCACATCGGGCGCCATCGGGACTTCGGTCAGGAACTGGTCCATCGTGCGATCGACCTGGTCCTGATGGGTCAGCGCCTGGTATGCGGCCGGGTAGTTGTAGAGCTTCAGATTGCTCAGGTAGTTATTTGCCGCGCTCTGCGGCGAATGCCCCTGGCATCCCGCCGCGAGAAATGCGCAAGCGGCCACGGCCGCGAGCATCGCGCCCCTGGCTTGAATCCTGATTTTTGTCATCGTCGAAATTCCTTTTTCATGCTTCACGCTGTTCGCAAACGGATAGATTTTAGTGTCGCTTCCGTCAAAAACAAGTCGCCCAAGCGCCATCCGTTGAACACTAACGCGGGGAGTGACAGTCCTGCTTATCAGAAAAAAGGCGTCCTATGCGACCGGCCCGACGCCTGACGCTTACGACGCGATTGGCATCTGCTTGAGCTCGACGACATTGCCTTCGGGATCGCGGATGTAGATCGAAAGACCCTGACCATGCGCCCCGTAACGCATCGCCGGCTCGCCGATCACTTCGACCGATTGCGCGCGCAGGTAACGCGCGACGTCGTTCAGGTCGCGAGCCTCGACCCCGAGGCATACGTGATCCACGTTGAGCGCGGTCTCGACCCGCGGGCCTCCGGCCGGAACCAAATCGATCATGCTGTGGCCCGCGCGCAACTGGATCAGGCCGATCTGCGCGATCCGCCGCTCTTCGGTAAGGCCCAGCACGCGCGTGTAGAAGTCGAGCGTGCGATCCTGATCGCGACATCGCAGGACGACGTGATCGATTTCAGCGACTTTGAGTGGAATGTCCATTCGAGATGCTCTAGGCCTGGGTTTCCGACACTCGGTTCGCAGCCACTTTCGTCGCTNNGCGGCGGAAACCAGAACCGCTCGACTTCGGTGGCGCGCACCGCGTCGTCGATCATCCGCGGGATATCGAAGCGCGATTCCGCCGCCTCGACTTCCTCGATTCGCGCCCGCGTCTCCGGATGCGCCGGCACGAACAGCGTGCAGCAGTCCTCGTCGGGGATTATCGACGTTTCGAACGTGCGCAACTTGCGCGCCTGATCGATAATCTCGTTCTTGTCCATACCGACCAGCGGGCGCATGACCGGGAACGACGCCGCTTTCTCGATCACCGCCATGTTCTCGAGCGTTTGCGACGCGACCTGGCCGAGACTCTCGCCGGTCACCAGCACGGTGGCTTGCGAACGTTCCGCAAGCGCGCTCGCGATACGCAGCATGAAGCGCCGATAGAGCACGACGCGCAGCGGGCGCAGAGTGTTCGCGACGATTTCGCGCTGCAAATTTCCAAACGGCACCAGCATCAACGTCGATCGCAGCTGCCATCGCGTCAGATGCGCCGCGAGCTCGACCGCCTTTTCCTTGCTCGCCTTCGACACCAGCGGATGCGCGTGGAAATGCACGAAATCCAGGCGCAGCCCGCGACGCATCATGCGATACGCCGCGACCGGCGAGTCGATCCCGCCCGACAGCAACGCCATCCCGCGTCCCGTGACGCCGACCGGCAGTCCACCGGCGCCCTGCAACTTGCCCGCCGACACGTACGCGGCGTCGTTCATTATCTCGATCGAAATCGTCAGCTCGGGCGCGCTCAGATCGACTTCGAAGCCGAGCGCCTCCTGCACTTCGCCGCCAACCGCGCGATCGATTTCGACCGAGTTCATCGCGAACCGCTTGTCCTCGCGCTTGGTCCTTACTGCGAAGGTGCGCGCTTTGCTTCCCGTCGCGCGCTTGATCGCCTCGCGCGAAATCGATTCGATATCGCGCGGCGTCGAGTAGCTGAGCGAGAAATTCTGCAAGCCGAAAATCAGCGCCGCGCGCTCGGCCGCGGTCTCGTCGCTAAGTTCATCGGGCAGAGGCACCAGCAGTCGCGGTCCGACGCTGCGCATGTTGCCGAGCCGATAGTCGGCGAAAATGTCGCGCAGGTTTTGTTTGACCTGGTCAACGAACCGCCACTGATTGCGCCCCTTGAGCGCGATCTCGTGGTACCTGCCAATCAAATATCGCATGATGAATTCGCTTTTTTCAGTAGCCGGAATGAGGTTAGCTTACGCGTCCGTCACATTGAAATCCGGCTGCGCGCTTGCGCCAGACGCACCGCGCGCGATTATCTGTAGCGATGAGTGATGACGCGACGTTCAACCTCCAGGTCGAAACCATCCGGCGCAAGCTCTCCACCGTCACTCCGCCGCCGCGCGAGGCGCTCGCGAACAAATCCAACGCCGCCGCCGT
>PMOH01000345.1:0-881 GCA_003161515.1 Deltaproteobacteria bacterium | reverse complement strand
ATCCATCCTTCGACGGTCGAGGTGATCGGCGCGCTCGCCACGATGCAAACGACGACCAGCGGAATCGTGGTCGCGCCATTCGTCGGCGTGATCCCGCAAGACGCGCCGCTGAAACCGCAACTCTCGGAGGTCGCGCAAATTTTCGACGTGCCGCTGACCGCGCTGCGCGATCCCAAATTCCGCGGCGATTACGAATGGAAGAGCGAAGGCCCTGCCACTCGCACGTCGAAGTTCCCGGCAATTCTGTATGGAGGCCAGACAATCTGGGGCCTCACGCTGCGCATCACGTTGAATCTGCTCGAGCTGCTGGATCCAACCAAGACCTGAAGGAACCTTCTGCGCGATTGTTCCCCTTCCCTCGAGGGAAGGGGTTAGGGGTTAGGTTCCTGATGATCGTACACTCCCCAACTGCAATACATTCGAAGGGAGCCGAAGATGGGACGCAATATTCTTTTCATCACCACCGATCAGCAGCGCTACGACGCGCTCGGATGTAACGGCGGCACGATCGCGCAAACGCCGGTCGCCGATCGCCTCGCTGCGACCGGAATCAACTATCGCCGCGCGCACAATCAGAATGTCGTCTGCATGCCGGCACGCTCGACCATGATCACCGGCCAGTACGTGCGCACGCACGGCGTCGTCGCCAACGGCGTCGCTCTCCCGCCCGATTCGCCGAGTGTCGCCTCATATCTCCACGAAAAGGCCGGCTACCACACCGCGCTGCTGGGCAAGGCTCACTTCGAGCCCGCTTTCGATTTGCAGGGGCGATGGTTCGAGAACTCGATGGCGCGCAAGGAATCGACCGGTCCGTATCGCGGTTTCGATCGGATGGAACTCGCGATGCACACGCCGGTTGGCGGATGGCATTATTCGCTGTG
>PMOH01000462.1 GCA_003161515.1 Deltaproteobacteria bacterium | reverse complement strand
TCGCGGTTGGAAGGCCTCACCCGCCACTTCAAGGTGCATCTGCTGGTCAGTCGCGAGACTTATACTGAAGCCGGCGCCGGTTACATCGGGCGCGAGCTCGGTCTCGTGAAGGTTAAAGGCAAGCAGCTCTACGTTCCGATCGTCCACGTCGCCGGACGCGAGAACGACAGCGTCGATCCTTCCTTCTACAACCATTTCGCCAGCGCGCTCTCGATGATTCGGTCGGGCGACGTTTTTTCTGCGCGTCAGGAGCTACAACACCTCAGCGAGACGAGCCCCGACGACACTCCGGTGCGCATTTACCTCGACAAACTCGCCGCCGATCCCGATCATCCGCCAACCGAGATGGTTTTCGAGTTCGAGACCAAGTAACTGGCTCGGTGCGCTCGATCGTGATAACCGTGTAGGTTCTACAGCGACTCGCAAAGGAGCATCGAGATTCCGCAAGTGGCAACGAACGACAAGGTCAAGGTGGCGGTGGTCGGCGCCTCCGGATACTCCGGCATCGAGGCGGTTCGCATCCTCTCCAGCCATCCGTTCGTCGAGCTGAGCGTGCTCACGTCCGAGCACTATGCCGGGCGCGAGGTCGCCGACGTTTACCGTCACATGGCCGGCATCGACCTGCCGCCGTTCGAGGAATTGCGGCCTGACCTGGTGCAGGGCCGCGCTGAAGTCGCAATCTCGTGCCTGCCCGAAACCGTCGGCACCGCGCATACTGCCGAACTGATCAAAGCGGGCATCAAGGTGATCGATCTGTCGGCGGATTATCGCTTCAAAAACCCGGCGCAGTTCCGCACCACTTACGGCATCGAGCATCCAGCGCCGCAACTCCTCAAGGAAGCGGTTTACGGTCTCAGCGAATTCCATCGCCATGAACTTCGCGAGGCGCGCCTCGTCGCCACTCCCGGATGCTTTCCGACCGGCGCACTGCTCGCGCTGCTGCCGCTCATCAGGCGCGATCTGATCGAGCCGTCATCGATAATCATCGATGCGAAATCGGGCACCACCGGCGCGCGCCGCGCCGCGTCGATCGAGCAGCTGTTCGCGGAGGTCAATGAAAATTTCCGCGCCTACAAGGTCGGCAACCATCGCCACGTCCCCGAGATGGAACAGGAAATCTCCGCCGCGCTCGGCCGCGACATCGCGCTGCTGTTCGTGCCGCATCTGCTGCCGATCACGCGCGGCCTGCTGAGCTCGATTTTCATGCGCCCGCGCGCCGGCACCACCGAGAGCGACGTTCACGCCGCCTTCGAAGCCAGTTTCGCCAAGTCGCGCTTCGTGCGAATCCTGAAACCTGGCGAACTCCCCGAACTGCGCAACGTGCGCGCGACGAACTACTGCGAGTTGGCGTTCGTCCTCGATCGGCGCAGCGAAACCCTGCTCGTGATCACCGCGATCGACAACCTCGGCAAAGGCGCCGCCGGCCAGGCCATCCAGAACATGAACCTGATGCTCGGCTACGATGAAGCCGCCGGCCTCCTGAACGCCGCCCCCGTCCCTTAGATTATTTCGCGCGAATTGTTCCCCTCCTCGAGGCCCGAAAAAAGGGGTCAGGTGTTAGGTTGCTGACTCTCCGCAACCTTCCATTCATCGATTCAAACTTGCCTTGATCGACGCCCTCCAATAATTTGAAAAATGTACTCGCTGATTATGCGTAACCTTCATCGCCCGCTTTAACCAGTTAAACACGGGTTCCAGCGCATCTTATGTGGATCGTCCGCCTCGCGCTTCGCCGACCGCTCTCCGTCGCGGTGATGGCGCTCCTGATGCTCGTCCTGGGCGTCCTTTCGTTCAGCCTCATGAACGTGGACATCTTCCCGTCGATCGATCTGCCGGTCGTGCTGGTGGTGTGGAACTATCCCGGGCTGTCCGCCTTCGACGTCGAGCGCCGGATGGTCTTCATCTCCGAGCGCGCTTATTCGACCACCGTCAACGGCATCGAGCACATCGAATCCGAATCGATCAACGGCATCGGCCTGCTCAAGGTTTATTTTCAGCCGGGCACCGACGTCGGCGGTGCGATCGCGCAGATAAACGCGGTGTCGGAGACCATCCTGAGCAATCTGCCGCGCGGTATCCAGCCGCCGCAGATCATTTCGTATAACGCCAGCAACGTTCCGGTCGCGCAGCTCAACGTTTACAGCGACGTGCTTTCGACCAACAAGCTGTTCGACTACGGCCTCAACTTCATCCGCATCCAGCTCTTCACGATTCCCGGCTTCTCGTCGCCCGCGCCGCTGGGCGGAGTCAGCCGCGCGGTGATGGTCAACCTTGATCCCAACGCGCTCTACGCCAACGGGCTTTCCGCCTTCGACGTGGGCAACGCACTCGCCGCGACCAACGTCGTCATCCCGTCGGGCACCGCCAAGATGGGCAATTACGAATACAACGTTGACCTCAACATGTCGGTGCCGAAGGTCTCCGACTTCAACAAGCTCCCGATTAAGTACCTCAACGGTGCGCCGGTGTTCCTCGCCGACGTTGGCCCGGTTACCGACACGCATCAGCCCGAAACCAACGTGGTGCGCTTCAACGGAGTGGATGCCACCTACCTGCTCGTGGTGAAGCACGCCGACGCCTCGACCCTGACGGTCGTCGATGCGGTCAAGAAAAAACTGCCCGACATCCGCGCCACTGCGCCCAAAGGGTTGAACGTGATGCTGACGTTCGACCAGTCGCAATTCGTGCGCGCCGCGCTCCGCGACGTCGTGCAGGAGGCTGTCACCGCCGCGGCCCTGGTCGCGGTCATGGTGCTGCTGTTCCTCGGCTCGCCGCGCAGTATGATCATCGTCATCACCTCGATTCCGCTCTCGATCCTCACCGCCATCGTCTGCCTCAAGCTCAGCGGCCAGACCATCAATACGATGACGCTCGGCGGAATCGCGCTGGCGGTCGGGATGCTGGTTGACGACGCCACCGTCGAAGTCGAAAACATCCACCGCAATCACGCGACCGGCAAGCCGCTGCTGGTGGCGATTCTCGACGGCGCATCGCAAATCGCCACGCCGACTTTCGTCGGCACGCTCGCCATCTGCATCGTCTTTTTTCCAGTTGTGCTGCTGACCGGAGTCGCGCGCTTCCTGTTCACGCCGCTGGCGCTCGCGGTGGTGTTCGCGATGCTCACCTCGTACCTGCTGTCGCGCACGCTGGTCCCGACCATGGCGCGTTACCTGCTCCCCGAAGGTCACGAGGAAAATTTTGGAAATGGCTTATGGGGCCGCATCGTGCGCGGCTTCGACGCCCGCTTCGAGAAGGTCAAGGAGCGGTATCGATACGCGCTCGCCGGCTTCATCGCGCGCCGAAATTTCTCGCTGATCTTCGTCGCCATCATCATCTTGTCCTCGTCCGCGATGTTGTTAGTGGTCGGCGAGGATTTTTTTCCGAGCATCGACGCCGGCATGATGAGCCTGCACGTGCGGATGCCGACGGGGACCCGCGTCGAGCACACCGAATTCGTAGTGGATAACATCGAGCGGTCGATTCGTACTGTGGTGCCTGCTGATGAACTGCTCGGGATCAGCGACAACATCGGCCTGCCGCTCTCCTACGACTTGGCGTTCTATCAGACCGACACGATCGGGCCGCAGGATGCTGACCTGCTCATCCAGTTGAAGCCCAGTCATAAGCCGACCGCCGAGTACCAAAAGAAAATTCGCGATCTGCTCTCGCGCAAGTATCCAAACGTCACCACCTATTTTCAGGCCGCCGACATCGTCAGCCAGGTCCTGAATTTCGGCCTGCCCGCGGCCATCGACGCGCAGATCAACGGCAACGACCTGCAAGCTGATTACGACATCGCACTGCGGCTGAAGGACAAGATGAGCTTGATTCCCGGCGTCAGCGATCTCCGGATTGCCGAGCCGCAGGACTATCCGACCTTCCAGGTCAACGTCGATCGCGACAAGGCGCTCCAACTCGGCATCACGCAGCAGCAGGTCGCCTCGAGCATGCTCTCGACGCTGTCCGGCGCCTCGCTGTTGCAGCCCAACTTCTGGCTCGATCCAAAATCCGGCGTCAACTACAGCGTTATCGCGCAGTCGCCGCAGCATCTGATCGACTCGGTCGCCGCGCTGTCGAACATACCGCTGAGTACTCCCGGATCGTCCTCCGGAATCAACGGTCTGCCCGCGTCCGCAACCGCAATCGACGGCGCGACTCAGGCGCAGCCGCAGTTACTCGGCAACCTCGCCACCATCAACCACCATTGGGATCCCGCCGTCGTCGCGCATTACACCGTCCAGCGGGTCATCGACGTCGACGCCGCGGTTCAGGGCCGCGACCTCGGCAGCGTCGCCTCCGCCGTGCAGCGCGAGATAGACCACCTCGGCAAGCTGCCCGCCGGCACNNTCATCATGATGGCGGTGCCGGGCGCGCTCGCCGGAGTGCTCTGGATGCTCGCGATAACCGGCACGACCATCAACGTCGAATCTTTGATGGGCGCGATCATGGCAGTCGGCGTCGGCGTCGCCAACGGCAACCTGCTGATAACTTTCGCCAACGAACTGCGCGAGGAAGGATACAGTCCGCTCGCCGCGGCGATCGAGGCCGGCCGCATCCGCTTCCGCCCGATCATCATGACCGCGCTCGCGATGATTCTCGGGATGCTGCCGATGGCGCTTTCGCTCGGCTCCGGCTCCGAGCAGAACGCGCCGCTGGGCCGCGCCGTCATCGGCGGATTGTTTGCTGCTACAATGATGACGTTGTTCGTGGTGCCGGCTGTCTATTCGATTTTCGGCCGCGACGTGATCGGCAAAAAGCAGCGCGACGCCGAGATCGAAGCGATCACGCTGCCGGGTGCTTAGAATTGATTTATGCCTGAACCGGAAGACGATCCGAAAAATTTCAGCGTGCCCGCGCCAGGCGGAGTTTTCTTTGTCGGGTGGATCGTCGCCATCGTCGTCGCGCTGGTCGCGACCGCGGGCCTCGTGCTCGCGCGCGAGCTATGGCTCGGCCGCCAGACCTCGGAACTCGCGCAGCAGCAGGCGCCCGGTCCGCACGTGCTCGTTTCGAACGTCCTGCAAACTCCGGCGACGCGCGAGCTCAAGCTGCCCGCTTCGATTCGCGGCTTCGACGAGACTGACATCTACGCCAAGGTCCCCGGCTACCTGAAGACTATCAAGGTCGATAAGGGCGACCGGATTCACACCGGACAATTGCTCGCGATCCTGGAGTCGCCGGAGCTCGATCAGCAGGTCGCCAACGCGCGTGCGAATTACAACCTGGCGCTCATCACCGACAAGCGCAACCAGGCTCTGCTCCGCGCGCAGGTCATTCCGCAGCAGACCGCGGACGAAACCCACGGCGCGATGCTTCAAGCGCGCGCTCTCCTTGCCCAGTACATCGCAAATCAACAGTACGAGACGATCACCGCGCCGTTCGACGGCATCGTAACCGCGCGCTACATCGATCCCGGCCACCTCGTCCCCGCGACTACCACCCCCGGCACGCCCGGGTCCGGCGCGATCATTACAATCTCGCGGATGGCTCCGCTGCGCGTGTTCACCTACGTGCCGCAGAACGTCGCGCCTTTCATCAAGGACGGTGACGCGGCCACGATCACGGCGATCGGATATACCGGCAAAAACTTCAAGGGCACCATCACGCGTCATCCGGAAGCGCTCTCCCCTGACACCCGCACGATGCTGGTGGAAGTGGACTTGCCCAACGAAAACGACGTCCTATACCCGGGAATGTACGCGACTGCTGAGTTCACCGTCGCGATGGGCACCGGCGCGCCGATGGTCCCCGACGACGCCCTGATATTCCGCGACGGAAAAGTTTACGTGCCCGTCGTCCGCAACAATCAATTGCATCTCGCCGAAGTAACCTTGGGCTACGACAACGGTCAAACAGTGGAAGTCCTGAGCGGCATAAATCCAAACGACAAGGTCGCAGTGAACGTCGGCCAAGCCGCGCGCGACGGCGAAAACGTTCAACCGGTCGATAACAAGTAGCTGCTGTTTCCTCGCGATAAGAAGCGCTTTGCCGAATCAGGTGACGCTTCGACCTTCTTTGTTACCCAGATAACACAATTGTATTCGACGGCGTTGACTTCCCTCTTCGGCGAATCACAATCAACTGAATGTTAACGCAACGTTCACTAAGTGTCGCGATTGAACTCTTCGCCGCCGCCGCTCTGGTAATCTGGATCGCCACCGGTTGCGCACTGGTAGCGATCTACGGCGCCCCGCCTTGATCGTTTAGTACCCGCAATACCAACCGCCCCCCACGTCCGATAAACTCTTCCCGATGCCCAAACACATCACGCTGCGCGTTCACCTTCCGCCCGCGCTGGCCGCGCAACTCGGCGCGCGCCGCAAGCAAACCGGACAAACCGTCTCAGCCATCGTCATCCAGGCGCTCGAGCGCCTGCTTGGCGACAACGATAAGACCGTATTTCAGACTTCGACCGTCGATGCGCTGATGGAAGGCGCATCGACCGGCGACATGACGATGGGCGAGCTCAAGACTCACGGCGATTTCGGGCTGGGCACTTTCGACGGACTCGACGGCGAGATGATCGAGCTCGACGGCAAGGTCTTCCAGGTGCGCGCCGACGGCCACGCGCATCCGGTCGAGGATTCAGCGCGCACGCCGTTCGCGACGGTGAGTTTTTTCAAGGCTGACGAGAGCGCACGGCTAGATCGGCCGTGCGATCAGCTCGCGATGCTCGCAGCCGTCGCCGCGATGCTCCCCTCGCAGAACATTTTCCACGCACTCCGAATCGAAGGACGCTTCGATTACGTGAAGACTCGCGCCGTCGCCAAACAGGACAAGTCAGTCGGCCTCGAGCAGGCTGCCCGCGAGGAACCGATCTTCGAATTCAACGATGTGGAAGGCACAATCGTCGGCTTCTTCACCCCCGACTACCTCCGCGGCGTCAACGTCCCCGGCTATCATCTGCATTTCATCACCGCCGATCGCACCGCCGGCGGCCACATGCTCGACTGCCGCGCGAAGGACGTGACGATCAAAATCCATCACACCCCTGAATTCGAACTAGGCACCCCGGGCACCGAAGAATTCCTGAAAGCAGATTTGACCCACGACCACACCGCCGCGATTCAGAAGATCGAGCGCTAGATGAAACGCTTCCCGGCTTCCGCAATTTTTCGATCGCTGAGCGCGGCCGCCGCAATTCTGGTGGTCGGATGCGCACCGTCATCGCTGGAGGTCAACGTCAGGTATCTGCCGCAAACCGACGTTCAACCGATCCGTGGCGCTGAATCTGTTCAACTTGCCGTGACGGTGGATGACGTGCGGAGCAACAAGGCGGACGTAGGGACGGCCGCAACTCCGCTTCGGACGTGGGAAATCACCACGAATGAGAATTTGGCTGACGCTGTCAAAGGGGCCGTTCTAATAGAGTTGCAAGATAGAGGATTCAAAATCGGAGAGGGCTCAGGCAAAGTCGCGATCAACCTCAATGGAGTGGACGTGGAACGGCGCAGGGGATGGCTCTGAGAGAACCGCGCGCACGCGTGGCTGACCATGCAGGTTCGAGTCATGAAAAAGGACGGCGCTGTTATCTACGCGCATGAAGCCGCGGGTGAGGACGGCGATAGCGACATTGCGGACGACCGCTCGGTAGGTTCGGCTGAACGAGTCACGAACCTGGCGCTTCGGAATTGCATTCAACGTTTATTTGCGGACCCAAAGTTCACCGAAGCTCTGCTGAAATCCTCGAAGCCATAATTGCTGTTATAGCGCTGCGAAGTTGCGGTTTTCGTGCGGCCAGGGTGGCGCGCTTGCGATTGCTTCGAGGACATATTCGGGGCGTTCGACTAGCGACCACATTTGGCGATGGCGATCGTCCATGAAGCGGCGCTCGATGCAGTTCTCGAGGAACTCCACGCACGGCTTGTAAAAGCCGAGCGTGTTGACCAGCACGATCGGACCGCCGAACAGGCCCAGCCGCTTCCACGTGATCGCTTCGAACAGTTCTTCGAGCGTGCCGCATCCGCCCGGCAGCGCGATCACTGCATCGACCTCGTCGATCATCATCCGCTTGCGCTCGTGCAAGTCGTTGACGATAAGCAGCTCGCTCAATCCGCGATGGCCCCATTCGAGGTCGTACATGAAACGCGGCAGCACGCCGATTACGCGGCCGCCTTCAGCCAGCGCCGCGTCCGCGAGATGCCCCATCGAACCGACGCTGCCGCCGCCGTAAACCAGCGTCACCTTGTTGCGCGCCAGTTCGCGGCCCAAGGTCGCGGCGGCGTCATGATAAGCGGCGTCGCATTGACGGCTCGATGCGCAATAAACACAAACTCGCTTGATAGCCATCGCGCGATCGTATCGGACAGATTCAAGCCTATCCAGACGCAAGCCTGGCCGATCATAAGCGTCCCGAGGCAGACACAGACAGACGTAGCGATCTGTTGCTCCGATGTCCCGTTCTGGGACACCTGCTGCCAACGCCGCACATCGTGGGCAAGCGAAGCGGGGCGCTGCGCTGAGCAGCGCATCAAAATTCCCGAACGGATCAAGACGGTTTAGCGACGCATTCGCTTGAATCGTCACCTTTCGATTAATCACCGGCTAGGCGGCTTAACCCTTGCTCTAGTTGTCCTTGAGATGCGCACTCGTCGCGTGTCTCGGAGGACCTCTACTTGCGAAAAAGCCGATCATCCACTCAAACGAGTACCAAATATCTGAGCTTCGTTGTCGCTGTCGCGCTCATTCTTGGCGCGGCGTCAGCATGGACTCCCAAATTAGTAACCCCTGCGCATGCGCAAACGCCGCCGCCGGCTCAAGTTGAAATAGCGGGTGTGGCAGCGGTCGCATCAGGCCGATCGATTGCGAATTTCACCGACGTGGCATCGCGAACGTCTGACGTTGAAAAGCGTGGCGGCGGCCCTATCGCGATTCCTCGGCCGCTCGCCGGACCCGCGGGCATTTTTCAGGACGAAGACGACGGCTTCGATCCTGGTGACAGCGCCGGCATCAGCGAGATTGGCGCGCACAGCTCGACGCGCCGGCATCGCGTACGAAAAAAAGAATTTCCCGGCGGTACCGACAACGGAGCTGTGATTCCGCCTGACACCCAGGGGACCGTTGGCCCGAACCATCTGATAGCCGCGCTCAACAGCAACATCACGATCGAGACGCGTACTGGAGTTGTTCTCAGCTCGGTGCCGGCGGCTTCGTTCTGGGCGAGCCTCGGCGGTGTCTACGAAGCGTTCGACCCGCGCGTGCTGTTCGACAAGTACAATAATCGCTGGATCATGTCGGCGGGCGCCAACGCCGCATCGCCGACCGCGTACATCCTGATCGGCGTATCGCAGACCAGTGACCCGACCGGCGCCTGGAATCTCTACAAGGTGAGCGTCGATGCGGCGGGCGCAGGCTGGGCGGACTATCCGACGCTCGGCTTCAACGGCGACTGGATCGTGATCCAGACCAACGTCTTCACCGTGAGCACCGGCGGGTACGTTGGATCGTACATTTACGCGTTCGACAAAGCCGACTTGTACGCGGGTGGCGCCGGCAACTACACGGTCTTCCACGATTCGACCGGATTCACCGACTACCCGGCAGTGACCCACGACAACACGCTCGCGACCGAGTACCTTGTGAGAAATTGGGACGGCCCGAGCGGCGTGCTTCGGATCAGCACGATCACGGGAGCGGTCGGTTCGGAAGTGCTGACGACCGGCGTCGCTTTCCCCCACGCGGCGAAGGGATGGCAGGATGCCGCGCCGCTGACGAACTTCGCGCCGCAACTGGGCTCGACCGCGCGCATCGACACCGACGACGACCGGATCGGCAACTCCGTTTATCGAAACGGCTCGCTGTGGGCGGCGCAGACCGTGTTCTTCCCATCGACCGGCCCAGCGACGCGAGCGTCGGCGCAGTGGTGGCAAATCAATACCGCGAGCGGCAGCGTCGGCGTCGTGCAGCAACTCGGCAAGCGCGACGATCCATCGAACGCGTTCGACTACGCGTACCCGACGCTGGACGTCAACGCCAACGACGACATGATGCTCGGCTACTCGCGGTTCAGCGCGACCCAGTATGCCAGCGCCAACTATTCGTATCGGCTCCACAACGATCCGCCGAATACGCTCGAGGCTGACACGGTCTTCAAGGCGGGTGAGGCGCCGTACTTCAAGGATTTCGGCACGGGCGACAATCGATGGGGCGATTACAGCAACGTGGCCGTCGATCCGGTCAACGACATCGACCTGTGGACGATCCAGGAGTACGCGGGCGTGGGCAATACGTGGGGAACATGGTGGGGGACAATCGCGCTGAGCGAACCGGTCGCTACGCCGACCGCCACGGCTACCCAGACGCCAACTCCGACGCCAACGCCAACTCGCACGCCGAAGCCGAAGCGCACACCGAAGCCGAAGCGGTCTCCGAAACCGAAGCGAACCCCGACCGCAACGCCGACCTTCTTTTGGAGCGCCGAATAGCACCCGTTGGAGAATATGTTGATGTTGACTCCAACTAGTTCAGAGACGAAGATTTACGCGAGGAATTGGACATCGCATGATGATTCTCACGCCTGCCTGTATGTCCGGCGATTGGTGTCCGGACGACACCATCCAGACCGGACCGACAGGAGATTCCTAGTGCTCCAGATTTGGTTTGATGACAGCGGCAAGGATGGAAAGAGTCCCGTCTTTGTGTTGGCTGGTTATCTTGCCACAGTCGAAGACTGGTGCGGATTTGCTGATGATTGGAAGACGCTGCTTCATCAGGGACCGAAGCCGCTGAACTACATCAAAGGCTACGAAGCATTCGGTTTCAATAAACAGTTTATCGGCTGGAATGAAGCTGAACGCGATAGTCGGCTGATGGAGTTTCTTGAGATTGTTGATCGATATTCTAGTAAGGGTCTTGCCATCGTGATCCCGCACGATCTGTTCAACACAATTCTCAAACAGACTTTCCAGCCATTCAAAAATCCGTACATGTTCGCGTATGCGCTATGTTTCAGCGTCATGCTGCATTTTGCGCATGGCAATCCAGATCGCGAACCGATTGAATTGATTTTTGACCGAGACGTGATCAAAAGAAGACAGGCAGAGAATGCTTACAAGGATATGTATCGCGTCTATCCGCCGGACTATACCGCGTTACTAGGCAGAGACGAACCACGCTTTGAAGATGACAAGCAGTTCAATCCCTTACAGGCAGCCGATTTACTCGCCTACTGTGTCCGCGTTAGGTACGAAACCGACTCCCGTTTTGATTCGATTAGACAGTCGCCAGTGTACAAATCTCTGGCTGGTGGCCATCCGGTCGGGCCTTATCCTGGTGATTTATACGCAATTGGTGACCACACCGTCTTGATTGAAATCACTGAAGCACAGATGAATGAGTTCAAGGCGCGGGCGTCGCGTCGTAGATAGCCGCAAGGTATGCGTAATTAGTATTCTGCGCGAATGGCAGAACAAGAAAATCCAATCGCGGTATTGAAAGAACAACTTATGAAATTGGTCTATCAGTTCACGGTACAATCTAGCGTGACCGCAGCATTGGTTTCGGTCGTCAATCAGGAAGTCCCGAATTTGAAGGAACGAATGATAGCCGTATTGGAAAACACCGCTACGGGTAGCTTGATTGGGCAAGCTATGGTCGATGAGGCAATCGACTACGTAAAGACAATTCGCTGACGTTGCTTTTGGGATCGAGAGATTTAATTGCTCGATTCGCCCACTTTATCAGGCTGAGGGCTTTCTTCGGTATTTTGGGCGTTGCTTTTGGCTTCATCTCAATCCTTAAGAATTTGTCGCTTCAACTCCTCTGCGAGCTTGGCGACTTCGATATCGAGCTTGAGGGCTTTTGCTTCTTCGACGGCGCGAGCATGGGCTTCAACACGCCTTTCAATTTTTCTAGATCGACGTGTCGAAGTTCTTCCCGCAAGCATTCGTCTTCTTTCCGCGTTTGTTCGCTGACCATCCCGCGACTTTAGCACGGGCTTCGCGTAGCGGGAATCGCTACACCGTTTGAAGCAACTTCCGAAACATATCGGGGTCGTTACGCCCGTTGAATCGGAATGCGAACTCGTTGACGTACAGTGGAAGATATTCGCGCGTGACGTGATGGAATGATCCCATGATGCCGCGTTTCAGCAGCGACCAGAACGATTCTATCGTGTTCGTGTGAACTGAGCCGGTGACGTACTGATGCGCGCTGTGATTGACGGTTTTGTGAAAGAAGCCGTGGCCGCGCAGATGACGATAGCCAGCGTGTTCGTCCGTCGCGACCAGCTTCGCTTTTGTCGAGACTGCTTCGGCTACGAAGTCCGATAGAGTAGTGAAACCCATTTCATCAACGGTGCGAGCAATGACGTTGCCCTTGCGCGAGATAGCGCCAACAACGGTTATTTTCTTAGAAGCGGCTTCTCGCTTGCCGACTCGCTTGTCCCAATGCTTGTTGCCTTCTTTGCCGCCGATATACGTCTCATCAACTTCGACTTCGCCTTCAAGCTGTTCGATGCCGCCGCGCATCGCGCAACGGAGCCGATGACACATAAACCAGCTTGTCCGATAGTCGGAGCCAGAGTCTTCTCCGAACACTGTGCGATGAATCTGTAGTGCGCTGATTCCCTTCTTGCTGGTCAGCATCAAGTAGGCAACGCGAAACCAAATGTCGAGCGGGATTTTCGTATCCTGAAAGATCGTCTTCGTGATGACGCTGAAACGATAGCCGCCATTCTTCGCGCAAGTGACCTGCTTGCCTTCCGTGTCGGTCGTAACTTTACCGCTCTTGCAGACCCAATGATGCGGCTTGCTCTTGAGCGCCCAGACTCCGGTATTGCCGCAACGAGGGCAGACCGGACCATCGGGCCAACGGCATTCAGCCAGTAGCGTCTTGCAAGCGTCTTCGTTGGGGAAGTCAGCCTCAAAGGCTTTCAACGTCTTCATGCTGTGGAATATACGCTTTTACCCGATTGGAGTCAACAGAAACATAATCTCCCACCCGTTCAGGCGAAACTTTGCCGAAGGTCCGGGTCAGGAAGAGGTGCATTTGTGCTACCGGAGATTGGCCGGAATGCTACAGATAGACGAATTATCTGAACATAAAGATATTGATAATTTGAGTCACAATTGCATATTAATCCGCTCAACTTAAGGAAAAAATTCACTCTGACGGGTTTGCTCATATTACAGCTTGACCTACTATTAAATGGTCGGGTAGGACGGTCCAAATCTTGCGACGACATGATACGTGATGGTGCGTTGTGTCCTGGAAGCAACTCACCGGGAGGCTTCGAATGCGCACGGGCGGAAAATCAATTGTCAAATCATCGCATGATCTGCTTCTGATCGTCGGCGCGGTGATCGCGATTGCGATGATTGTCGCCACGATGGTTCACAACTGGCGGAACTTGCCGACTAACCTGGGGGCAACTAACGCATCGGTGCTGGTAGCGGACAACCGTCTCGCGCCACGGTGATCGTTTTTCGGGCTTCGGGTTGCGATGCGGTAAGAGGGGACGCGTCGCAATCCAGCCGCGGTATCCGCGGGCCCGGAAAGCCGGGCCTGTCTCCGTTTTGACTCCAATCGAGCCGCGCTCAACCGCGATTCCCGGCGTAACCGCCTGTAGCCATAGACGCGCCGCATTCCCGTCAGTAAAATCCCTGCGAACAGGGCGTTAGCATTCGGCGGGGAAAGTGACACTGCGATCGTTGCGTGGTTTGGTGCTGGGTACGGCGGCGCTTGTCGCAGTTATCTCCGGCGCGGAGCTTAGCGGTCACGCGGCGATCGTACCGGGCCAATCCCGCTCCGCCCACGCGGTGATGCGCGCATTGGAGCCGGGCTACACCGGCACATTTTTATATCGCAACGATAATTTCCGCACCGGCCAAAACCTCACCGAGAGTATCCTGACTCCCTCGACAGTCAAGCCATCGCAATTCGGCCTGCTGTTCGCCGACGCTATCGACGGCGCCGCCTACGCACAGCCGCTCTACGTCCCCAACGTATCGATTCCTGGCCTGGGAGCGCACAACGTCGTGTACGTCGCGACGGAGAACGACAGCGTCTATGCATTTGACGCGGACGAGCCAGGTCCGGCGCTCTGGCAGACCAGCTTCATCAATCCGGCCGCCGGAATTACCGCGGTGCCGGCGACCGATATCGGATGCACCGACCTCGTCCCGATTATCGGCATCACCGCCACTCCCGTCATCGACCCGGCCACGGGGACGCTCTACGTCGTTTCCAAGGTCAAGCTGAGCCCCGGTAATTATCAGCAGCAACTTCACGCGCTCGATATCACGACCGGGCTCGAGCAGCCGAATAGTCCCGTGACGATTTCGGCGAGCGTCCCGGGAACCGGAGAGGACGCCGTCAAGGGCGTCGTCTCTTTTGATCCCTTGTTGCAGCAGGATCGTCCGGCACTGACGCTCGCGAACGGCGTGGTCTATTTGAGCTTCGCGTCGCATTGCGACATTGGGCCGTATCACGGCTGGGTCCTCGGCTATGACGAGACCTCATTGGTGCAAGTGGTTGTGTTCAATACTTCGCCCAACGGCGACCAGGCGGGCATCTGGGAGTCGGGATGCGGTCCGGGTGTTGATACCAACGGCGACCTGATCACCATCACTGGCAACGGAACCTTCGATACCTCCACTCCCCGAATTAATTACGGCGACAGTATTCTCCGTCTGACGCCCGGGGCCGGCACCATGTCGGTCACGAGTTTCTTCACTCCGCTCAACGAGCTCGTGCTTGACGACGACGACCTCGACATGGGTTCGGGCGGTAACCTGCTGCTGCCCGATCAGCCCGGTCCGAATCCTCACCTGATGGTCGGCATCGGCAAGGTCGGCACAATCTACCTGGTGAATCGCGACAGCATGGGCGGCTTCAACGCCACCACGGACCAGATGGTGCAGGAACTGCTCACCGCAGTCGGTGGAATGTTCAGCACGCCCGCGTATTGGCAGGGGACGGTGCCGAGTGTCGGCCTGCAGAACATGATCTACACGATTGGCGGAGCCGATCAGCCGAAGATGTTCGTGATCTCCAACGGATTGATCCAGACGCCGCCCGAAGCGGCCTCGGTGAACTACACTTTTGGATACCCCGGCGGATCGCCCGTCATCTCTGCCAATGGCGCCACCGGCGGTATTCTATGGGCGCTCGAAACCTCGCAATGGAATACAGGTGGCCCCTCGATTCTCTATGCTTTCGACGCGACCAACCTGGCCACCGAGCTCTACGACAGTAACAAATTCAGCGCGGACCATCCGGGACTGGCAGTGAAGTTCACCGTCCCCACCGTCGCGAATGGATCGGTTTACGTCGGAACCCAGGCCCGGCTCGCGGTATTCGGATTGTTCCCCGATGGAAGAAAGTCCCCGACTCGGACCGCGACGGCTACCGCGACCGCTACCGCAACTCCGTCCGCGACTGCAACTCCGTCCGCGACGCCAACCGCCAGCGTCACAGCCACCTCTACTTTGACCGCGACGCCCACCGCGTCCAGTACCGCGCCGACCGGCACGCCCACGCCCACTGCGACCGCCGCCGCGACGCCGACTGCCAGCGTCACCGCAACGCCCTCTGACACGCCCACTCCGACCGCCTCTCCGAGCCCGGTCTTCGCGACGCTTTATGCCAAACCGACTTCGATCTCGTTCCCGCTCCAGGTCGTCGGTCATGCGGGCAAGGCGGCCAACGTAACCATCACCAACACCGCTGCGAATGCGGCGGTAGCCCTGGATCCGCCGACGGTGAGTAGTGGATTCGTCGTGACCTCGAACAATTGCCCGTCAGTGTTGCCGGCCGGGGCTTCTTGTACGGTCGCCGTCGCATCGAAACCAACCGTGAAAGGAAAACAGCTCGGGCAGCTGCGGTTGAACAGCGATGCCAGGTTCGGAGTGCGCGTAATCAAACTGAAGGGCAAAGGCGTCGCACCGAAGATGAGAGCGCAGCCGAAATCGTTGACCTTCGGACCAGTATCGGCGGACGCTGCCAGCGTTGCCCAGAGTATCACGCTGATCAATGACAGCCCGGCGCCGATTACGTTCACGACCGCTCCTGCAGCCACTCCGCCGTTCAACGTCACCGCCAACACCTGCACTACCATCGCGCCCAACGGCGGCGCCTGCACCATCTCGGTCGAGTTCGCTCCGCACAAACACGGCAAGTATCACGGCATTCTCGAGCTTCACGACG
The DNA here is from genome assembly GCA_003161515.1 of Deltaproteobacteria bacterium. GTDB lineage: Bacteria > Desulfobacterota > Binatia > Binatales > Binataceae > Binatus. The sequence goes on along the minus strand of PMOH01000462.1, from coordinate 2,886 downwards.
ACGCCGCCAACAGCCCGCAACACATAAAAATCTTCGGCACTTCGAAGTAGCACTGCAGCCCGGAAACCCGGCTTGCCGGGGGTTTCGCGATCTGAAACCCTTAGCTGGAACGACGTGCGCCTCGCGCGCGCAACCGCGATGCAGGCCGCCCAACCAAACAGCTCGTTAGAACAATCGAAGCCACCGGTCTGGATCCCGAGGCCGAGCCGCTACCTGGCGGCGTTGTTCGCGATGCTGATGTCGGCCACGATCTTCGAAGGCTACGACATCACGATCTTCCACCTGGCGACGCCCGAAATCGCCAAGACCTTTCACCTCGGCGATCCGGCCATCGGCGCGATGGCGTCGATCGTGCGCTTCGGCGGCATGCTTTCGTTCTTCGTCGTAATCCTCGCCGATCGTTACGGTCGCAAACCGATCATCTCCGTGACCGTACTCTGTTACACGATTCTGACTTTGTTCACCGCGCTTTCGAGAGGCGTCGGATCGTTTACGATCTTCCAAAGTCTCGCGCAGATTTTTCTGGCGGCCGAGTTCGGCGTCGCCGTCACGATGATCAGCGAGGAATTTCCCGACGCGCGCCGCGGACGCGCGATCGCCGCCCTGCACATGGTCGCCTTCCTCGGCGTGACCGCTGCCGCATTGACCTACGCAATCATGGCGGAATCGACCTGGGGATGGCGCGGGATGTACCTGCTCGGCCTCGCGCCGCTGATGATGGTCGCGTTTTTGCGCCGCGGACTGCGCGAGACCGCTCGCTTCAACGCCCTCGAGCGCGCCCGCGCCGCCGCCGGCCAACCGCGCCCCGCTTTCTGGACTTCGATTCGCAATTGCCTGATTCCCCTGATGGGACCGTACCGCTCGCGCCTGCTGCTGATGGCCGGCCTGTGGAACTCGATCGGATTGGTCGGCGGCCCGACGGTTACCTACTTCAGCCTCTATGCGCGCCGCGATCATCACTGGAAATCCCACCAGGTCGCCGCAGCGATAATCCTCGCCTACGCGATGGGCACGATCGGCAGCATGCTCAGCGGCTTTCTGATGGACCGGCTCGGCCGAAAATTCACCACCAGCCTTTTCTACCTGATGTCGGCGGCCGCAATGTACGTGCTGTTCACCAGTGACACCTACGGTTCGATCCTCGCGGCCGAAGTCGTCACGATGTTCGCCTACCAGGCGGCGCGCACCGCAACTTCAGCGCTCTCGACCGAGTTGTTCCCAACCGCGATTCGCGCCACCGGCTACAGCCTGTGCGTCCAGGTGATCGGGCAAATCTGCTGGATGCTTTCGCCAGTCGTCATCGGCTTGCTATCGGCGCCGCTCGGCGGTCTGGGCAACGCAGCGTCGCTCTTCGCCGTCGGTCCGCTAATCGGAGTCGTCCTGGTCGTGTGGTTCGTCCCCGAGACTCGCGGCAAAACGTTGGAAGAACTCTCGCCAAGCGTCGGCGCAAAGCCTCCAGTCATCACCGAATAAATCGTTGGTTTTTTCCCCTCCCGCTCGCGAAGAGGCTACTCCCAAAAATCCGGTTCCCCTTTCCGCTCGGCAAGGGGTTAGGGTTAGGTTGTGTCCGACCGCGGCAACTACGCTAGCACTCAAGCCGCATCCTAATCGCACTGACGATGGCTTCCGGAACCGTCGAGACATCGACGACGATCGCATCACGCGGCTCCTCCAGCGTATCGAACTGACTCTGAAGAAGATCAGGATTCATGAAATGCCCGACGCGCTTGCGCAGCCGCTCGCCGATCACCTGTTTCGATCCCTTCAAATACACAATCTTCACCAACTTCGGATCGACCACCAACTCGTCACGATACGACTGCTTCAGCGCCGAACACGCGACGACTCCATTTCTCTTTTCGGACACCATTCCCTGTATCAGTTTCCTAAGCGCACACAACCACGGCGCGCGATCGTCGTCATCAAGCGCAATCCCAAGATGCATCTTGCGCTTGCTCGCTTCCGAATGCAGTTCATCGCCATCGTGAAACTCCCATCCAAGCGCCGAAGCAAGCGCGCCCCCCACAGTAGTCTTCCCCGCACCGGTAACTCCCATGACAATTACAACCATGCCACTCCTGCGCTTCCTTGACACTTCACAAGGTCCGTCTAACATACGATCGTCACTCATCGAAGTAGCCGCTTCGGAGGTATCGTAATGTCAGGCGCAAATATCACCGAGAACGAAATCAACGAACCCAACCGCTGGCGACTGGAAACTCCCGGACATTCCGGATGGAAACGTACCGCGCGCCCCAACGACCCCGACAAGTACCTGATGGTCTCGGCGGACTGTCACTGCAACGAGCCGTCGAATCTGTGGGTCGAGCGCATCGATCGCAAGTTTCGCGATCGCCTGCCGCGAATCGAGGTCGACGAAAACGGCGTCAAGTGGGCAATCTCCGAAGGATGGGCCCGCTCGCGTCTGCTCGACAGCCGCCTCGAAGGCGAAGACCATCTGCGCTCGAAGTCAGGCGCCGATCCCGAGCAGCGGCTGAAAGATCAGATCCGCGACGGCGTCGATGCGGAAATTATCTTCCCCAACAAAGGTCTCACGATGTGGGCGACGCCCGATGCCGACTTCGCGCATGCGCAATGCCGCATCTACAACGACTGGGCCTGGGAAACTTTCGCCAGGTACAACGATCGCATGTCGCCGCTCGCCGCAATCGCGACCGCGGATCTGCCGGGCTCGATTAAAGAAGTCGAGCGCGTCGCGAAACTTGGATTCCGCGGCCTGACTCTTCCGTGCAAGCCGATCTTCGGCGCGCATGACGCCCGTCATCCTAACTACAATCTGCCGATTTTCGATCCACTCTGGTCGGTGATCCAGGAAGCTGACCTTCCGATCACGTTCCACGTCTCGACCGGACGCGATCCGCGCGC
>PMOH01000384.1:1874-3460 GCA_003161515.1 Deltaproteobacteria bacterium | reverse complement strand
TTTGAAGATGGCGGAAGAGATTTGCATCAATGCGAAATGCTCGCGGCCTTCGGTCTGCAATTCGATGGAGAAGTTGTTGGTACATCGCGGGGTCGCGGAGAAATTTCTGCCGTCGATTTTTGCGCGGATGACGGCGGCCGGCGTCGAGATTCGCGGCGACGAGGCGACCCGAAAAATCGTGCCGGCAGTGCGCGCGGCGACTGATGAAGACTGGGACGCGGAATATCTCGACCTGATATTGGCGGTGAAAGTCGTGGATTCGATTGACGAGGCGATGGAGTTCATCGCGCGTCATGGATCGCATCTGGCGGACGCGATCGTCACCGGCGACGCAGAGACTGCCGCGCGCTTTGAACGCGAGGTCGATTCGGCTACCGTTTATGTGAATGCATCGACGCGTTTCACCGACGGTTTCGAATTCGGATTCGGGGCGGAGACAGGAATCTCGACTAATCGGCTGCATGCGCGCGGACCGATGGGGCTCAACGAGTTGACTACATATAAGTACGTCCTGCGCGGGACCGGACAAGTCCGCGCCTGACTGGGGCGCTAAATCAAATCACATGCGGGTAGGTCTGTTCGGCGGCAGTTTCAATCCGATTCACCTGGGGCATCTGCGCTCTGCCGAGGAAGTTCGCGAGGCGCTGCAACTCGATCTCGTTTATTTTATTCCGGCCGCGTCGCCGCCGCACAAAGCGGAGGGCGAATTGGCCCCCGCGGAGCATCGCCTGGCGATGGTGCGGCAGGCGACCAAGGGCAACCGTCATTTCATGACGTCGGACGTCGAGATTCGGCGGGGCGGGCAATCGTACACGATCGACACGGTGCGGTATTTTATTGCGACGCTGCGGCAGCCGGCGCCGCTGTACCTGATGATGGGCGCGGATCAATTTGCCGAGCTGGATTCGTGGAAGGAGCCCGAGGAACTGGTGCGGCTGTGCAATTTTGCCGTTCATACAAGGTTAACCGAAGGGCAAGACGGGCCGCCGCGAATTTCAGTTGCCGCGCTCAAACGGTTTGGCTACACTCAGGCAGACGATCACTACGTGCATTCGAGCGGACAAACGCTATCTTTCGTCGAAACTACGTTCCTTCCTATTTCAGCGACTGAAATTCGCGGCAAACTGCATCACGGTGAATCGATCAGGTACCTGGTGCCGATCGACGTCGTCGATTATATCCAGCGCCACGCGCTGTATTGAGGCGAGATCTGCTTAAACCCACGCGTTCATTTCAATCCCGATCGAACCATCCACAGACGGCGAATACGCCGGCCAATCGCGGTCAGATTTCTTGACGGCGCTGAAGAAGGCAATCGTCGCGGCCGAAGCGGCGCTGGAGAAAAAGGCCTACGACCTGGTGGTGCTCGAAGCCGAGCATCTGAAACCGGTGGCGGACTATTTCCTGGTGGCGACCGGACGCTCGGACGTGCAGGTGCAGGCGATCGCGCGCGGAATCGAGGAAGCGCTGGGCAAGACCGGAGCGCGCGCGCTGGCCGTCGAAGGGATGCATCACGCGCATTGGGTGGTGCTCGATTACGACGACGTCGTGATCCATTTGTTCTACGAACCGGCGCGCGAGTTCTA
>PMOH01000384.1:1357-1846 GCA_003161515.1 Deltaproteobacteria bacterium | reverse complement strand
TAATAAGAAAAGATGCGGGACTTCGTCCCTGTTCGAAGGTTAAGGGGAAGAGGCGCGGGTTTGTGCGCGCTTAGTCGCGGTGTCAGACGCGTTTTATCATGTGTGAGATCCAGACCAGGATGACGGCGCCGATGGTGGCGACGACGATTGCGCCGATCATGCCGCTGGGTGAGCCGAAGATGGCGCCGCCGATGAGGCCGCCGACCAGTCCCAGCAACAGGTCACCGATTACGCCGAAGCCTGAGCCGTCCATGATTTTGCCGGCCAAAAAACCTGCAATAATTCCGACTATGATCGCAGCAATCATTTTGGGGACCTCGATTCAGTTGTCGCGATAGCGCCCGGAACAGCGCAGAACGATCGCTACTTTTTTTGTTCCATCGGAACGCCGCAGCATTTGAGCTGGCCGGTACCGCCCTTGGTGACGATGACCTGCGACTTGCATTTGTTGCAGATATAAACTTTGCCGAGCTGATTTGCCATTCGTGG
>PMOH01000384.1:0-1345 GCA_003161515.1 Deltaproteobacteria bacterium | reverse complement strand
ACGCCTTCGGCGCGGTCGGAAGTCGTTTGTAGCAGGGCGTATAGATCCTCCTCAAGCCTGATGCCCTGGTCCAAAGTCATGTCGGTGCCCTTGAGCACAGCGTCCTTGACCAGGCGCGCGGCGAGCGGGGCGCGGCTCAGAATCGCCTCAGCGACGCGACCGCTGACCACGGCGAGGTTGGCGGGACTGTCTGCCAGATAAGTGACGAGGCCGGTGTGAAGCGCGTCGTCGGCTTCCAGAGCGGTCCCGGTGAGCATCAGGCGCAGCGCGTTGGCGGCGCCGATCAGTCGCGGGAGGCGTTGAGTCGCGCCGAAATGAGGCATCGTGCCGCGCTTCACGTGGGTAATCGCGAAATGAGCGGAAGAAATTGCGACGCGAATGTCGGCGGCCATCGCGAGTTCGAGGCCTTCGTCGAAAGCGTCGCCGTTGATGATTGCGACAGTAGGCTTGGAGAGCACCGCAAGCGATTCAACGAGGCGCGGATCGACGGCGTCGTCGAAGCCGATGCAGAACGCGGCGCCGGCGCCGGTGATGGCAAGCACGCGAGCAGCGTCGTCGTCCTCGACCTGCTCGAACAGTTCGAGGAGTCGGACGCCCATCGCGGGCGTGAGGATTGCGCGCGAGCCGGGGTAGCGAAGCGTCGCGCTGACACATCCACTGGCGAAGGAAACGTCGATCGCGCCGGCGGAGGCTTGGCGCGGGGCGCGATGCGGCCGGGATTTTTTGGCGGGGCGCGGCGTCAGACGCCTCCAGCGGGCGCGCGCAGATCTTTGCGCAGAATTTTGCCGAGCGGATTTTTCGGAAGCGCGTCGATGAACTCGATACGCTCGGGGCGCTTGAAGCTGGCGAGTCGCGAGCGGCAGAAATCTTCGAGCTCGACTGCGGTCACCTTGGCGCCCTTGCGCACACAGACGAAGGCCTTGACGATTTGGCCCCATTCGACTGACGGCACACCGATGACGGCGCATTCGTCGACAGCCGGATGACTCATGAGGACGGTTTCGATTTCGGCGGGCGCGATATTTTCGCCGCCGCGGATAATCATGTCGTCCTTGCGGCCGGCGAAGAAGACGTAGCCGTCGTCGTCGAGCCATCCGAGGTCGCCGGTCGCACGCCATCCTTCGGGAAGTCGCGCGTCGTCGTCGCGGCCGGCGTAGCCTTTCATGATGCGCGGGGTGCGGATGATGATTTCGCCGACCTGGCCGTGCGGGAGGAACTTGCCGTCCTCGTCGCGGACGCGAATCTCGACGTCGGGGAGCGGCTTGCCGATCGAGTTGAGGCGTTTGAGCTTGAGTTCGATCTCCTCGGGGGTGCCTCCGATTCGATGATCGTCGGGGCCGAGCAC
>PMOH01000208.1 GCA_003161515.1 Deltaproteobacteria bacterium | reverse complement strand
TGCGAGCGCGAGGATCACGACCGCGGAGCACGCAAGTTTCAGAATGATAAGGCCGAAGACACCGACATGGTTGAAGATCGCCGCCATCAGCACTTCGGTGAGCCACTCGTGATTGTTCCAGTAATGCCCCGCCGCCGAATACGAGTAGGGATCGTGCAGCACCAGGTGATGCAGCCTTAAGACCGCCTGGCCGAAAGGAACGTGACCCCACAAATCTGGATCAGGCCGGCGAATCGAATCGGCAATCGCAATACAGACGAGTATGAGTCCGGGGGAATAACGAAACAGCGACATCGACGCGGGCGGCTTATCGATCGGCTCGGGCACGGCCTCCCGCATCGACGCCAGCGTCATCAGCCTGCCTCCGCCGAAGCATCGGCTGGACTTAGGGAAGAACTACTAAGATGAGTCCGCTCCAACGCTGCCATCTTTGCGCGACGCGCGATGAACGCGAGTAAGAGAACGCATACCAATGGGGTTAGCGGGACCGACGTGGATCGTGCGATGGGTTCGCATAGGAGCGGAAGTATCCACGCGACAACCAGAAGCGATTTTTCAAACGGAAGAAATCCTGAGCGGCGACCCTCAAGGGCGAGCCATGCAATCGGCAGGGCGAGCACCACGAGGTCGTAATAGATAATGTACGGCGACACCAGCGGGATCCCTGTTGCCAAAGCTGCGGCCTTGAGCTCGAACTGAATTTTCTGTCGCCAGATCCACACCACCATCGCGGCAACGACAGCGGCGATCACGATCTGCACAAGGTACGCGGCGGTGATCCCGCCTCCCAGCAAGCGCACGCCCGCAAAGACAGTTTGCATCGTATAAAATTGGACCTCGCCGCGTTCAAGGACGAAGTGCCGAGTAAATCCGAGCGTGTTGAAGAAGGCTCGCCAGGTTTCGGCGCCGAACATCACAAGTGAGATTCCAGCAAGTGCGGTTGCGGTGATCGCTGCTGCGAAAAAAGCGCGCCACCTACCGCTAGCCACCAACACGATTGGCACCAGCACTCCCATCGGCGGCTTGTACGATAAAAGACCAAAGAACACGCCGCCTAGAATTGGGTTGCTTTCGAGCGTTAGCAGCGCGCCGCCTAGCAGGGAAAATGCAAGGAGTCCGTTTTGTCCGTTCATCAGATTGGCGAACGCGCCGGGGAAAGCCAGTGCCGGCCAGAACGTCTCGGTGCGCGGAATGATCTTCCGAAGCACCAGCGAATAGCCCGCAAAGGTTAGCGTCATCCATATCGCGAGCGCCCACAGATAGGGCAGAAGGGCCGTCGGCAGAGCGATTACCAGGAACGTTGGCGGGTAAATCATCGGCGCTATGAAGGTCCGATGCCCAACGCCCTCTTCTTCCACGCTGTGGAAACGCTTGACGTCGTAGACTGCGGACGCTTGCCCGCTAAGCGCCATTTCGGAAGCCGCCCAATTAACCTGGAAATCGACGCCGATAGGTTTCCCTTGGCGGCTTACGATCCCGCGTGACGCAATCACCAATCCGGCGAAGGTCAAAGCATAGGCGACGAGAAATATTTTCGGATAAATCCGCAGGCGCTCGCGGTTCAACCAAGGCGCTTCAGCAACCCAGGCAGTTACAGATTTAAGGCTCTGGAGTATAGGCCGAAACAATCCTGGCTCCCCGATTTCAGATTCGCAGCAATTCTACGTGGTTTTAGAACGCGGGCAAGCAGCCTATCGCCGGGTGAGTTGGCAACCGCTTTCGCGGCGTATACTCTGCCGATCGTGTCTTCAGCGGCGCCGACTCTACATCCAGCTGGCAGTGATCTCCGTGCAGAATTTCTTCCTCTGCTTCCATTGACGATCCTGATGCCGGTCTTTAACGATTGGGCGGCAGCTGGCTTTCTTGTCGAGCGCCTCGATTCCGTTTTCGGCCAGCACGGATTGACCGCTCAAATCATCTTCGTCGATGACGGCTCGCTCGAGCGAGCGCCCGATCAGTTTCCCGCGACTCCGCCTCAGAACATCCAACAGATCCAAAGCGTGGAATTGAGAACCAACCTTGGGCACCAGCGCGCCCTATGTGTAGGTCTGGTTCACCTGCAGCAAAGCGGCATTACCACCCCGGTGGTAGTGATGGACTCCGATGGCGAAGATGCGCCGTCCGACATTCCCCGCTTACTGGAAAAGTTCGTCGCCGAAGGCAACCGCAAAGTGATTTTCGCCGCGCGGCGACTCCGCGCCGAGGGCGTTGTCTTCAAGTTTTTCTACAAACTCTACCGGAGCATCCATCGTGTGGTAGTGGGATTCGATCCCCGCTTCGGCAACTTCAGCGTTTTGCCCGCCGCGGTGCTGGAACGATTGGTGGTCACGTCTGATCTCTGGAATCACTACGCCGCGACCGTCGTAAAAATGAAGATGCCCTACTCGACCGTTCCGATAGACCGCTCGAAACGTTTCGCCGGTGAATCCAGGATGGGATTCGTCGGGCTCGTGATTCACGGCCTCAGCGCGATGTCGGTCTTCGGCGACACCGTGGGAGTTCGCTTGCTGATCTCGTGTGGTGTCTTCGGCGTTCTGACCACGGTTCTTATAGTCGCCGCCTTCCTGATCAAAGTGGCAACTAACCTGAGCATCCCAGGATGGGCCACCTACGTAACCGGATTGCTGCTATTACTCCTTTCGCAATTGGTCGTGCTGTCCCTTGTCTTCATTTTCGTAGCTCTCTACAGTCGTGGGCAATCCAGCTTTGTGCCCGCCCGAGACTGCCCAATCTACATTCGCAACGTGCGAACAGTTTTCATCAAGCATGACTGACTTCGCGCGGCGAAAAACCGAATCCGGGAGAATCCAATGAAAATTTACGATTACAAACTCGCGCCCAATCCACGCCGCGTGCGCGTCTTCCTCGCGGAAAAAGGAATCAGCGTCCCGTTCGAGGAAGTCGATATCTTCAAGGGTGTCAATCGCCAGCCGGAGTTTCTGAAAAAGAACTCGCTCGGCGGGATTCCCGTGCTCGAGCTCGACGACGGCAGGCACCTGGCCGAGAGCGTCGCGATCTGCCGCTACTTCGAATTGCTCCATCCGGAGCCCGCGCTGTTCGGCAACGGCGCATTCGAGCAGGCCAACGTCGAGATGTGGAATCGGCGGATCGAACTTGCGGTACTCGTCCCGGTCGGGTTGGTCTGGGCGCATTCGCACGAACTGACTCGCGCGCGAATCAAACAAATTCCCGAAATGGGTGAACAGTCGCGCAAGGTCGTCGAGCAGCGCTACCAGTGGCTCGATCGCGAGCTCGAGGGCAAGCAGTTTATTGCCGGGAACAAGTACTCAATCGCGGATATCACCGCGATGATCGTCATCGACTTCGCGAAGTTCAATAGTATTTCGATCCAGCCGGACCAGAAGAACCTCGCGCGATGGCATCAGGCGGTCTCGTCGCGACCGAGCGCGACCGCGTAGCCGCTTAATCTAGTCGGCGCGTCCGGGTATTCCGCAGGCCGGCGCGATACCCATCCGCTCGTAGTAACGCTGATGATATTCCTCGGCGCGGTAGAATTCGGCGGCAGTCACAATCTCAGTGACGACCGGTCGCCGCAGCTTGCCGGATTGATCGAGGCGTCGTTTCGATTCCTCGGCGGCGTTCCGCTCATTCTCGTCGGAATAAAAAATGATCGAGCGGTATTGCGTGCCGACGTCAGGTCCCTGCCGGTTAGGCGTGGTCGGATCGTGAATCTGCCAGAAGACTTCGAGCAACTGCTCGAACGACGCGCGCGCCGGGTCGTACTCGACCTGAACCACTTCGGCGTGTCCCGTCTTGCCGCCGCAGACCGTCCGATAGTTCGGCTTCGGGACGCTGCCGCCCGCGTATCCGACGGCCACGTCGACGACGCCCTCGACCGCGCGAAAAGCCGACTCGACACCCCAGAAGCATCCGGCGCCAAAAACTGCAAATTTGTGTGTGCTGCTCATTTGCCTACTTAACGATTACTTCGGCCCCGAATCAACGCCGCCGACACTGTGCCATTTTCCAAACCTGTGCCATTATTCTAGCACGATGACAAGTATCATGGCGCACCGAAAACTGTGGACGGTTCTCCTTCTCGCGACTTTAGTTTACAGCTGGCAGCCTGCTGACGCCCGCGCCGCCGAACTCAAGATTGCCGCCGCGGCGGATCTGACGTATGCGTTCAAGGACGTTACCGCTCGATTTGAAAAACAAACCGGGAACAAGATCCGGCTGACGTACGGCTCCTCGGGCAATTTTTTTTCGCAGATTCAAAATGGCGCTCCGTTCGATCTGTTCTTTTCCGCGGACGTCAGTTTTCCGCAAAAGCTCGAGGCCGCCGGCCTGGCAGAACCCGGCACCATTTATGACTACGCGAAAGGGCAAATCGTCATCTGGGTTCCGAACGCATCCAGGCTCGACCTGAGCAAAGGTCTTGCCGTGTTGTTGGATCCGAGCATCCGCAAGATAGCAATCGCCAATCCGCAACATGCGCCGTATGGAAGCGCCGCCGTCGCCGCCATGAAGCATGAAGGAATTTACGATCAGGTCAGGAGCAAATTCGTGATGGGTGAAAATATTTCGCAGACCGCGCAGTTCGTGCAATCCGGCAACGCCGACGCCGGTATCGTCGCGCTGTCGCTCGCGCTCGCGCCGGCGATGAAGACTACTGGACGCTACGTCGCAATCCCGCAGACTGACTATCCACCGTTAATCCAGGCCGCCATGATCCTGAAATCATCGCCTAACAAGGAACTTGCGGAAAAGTTTCTGGACTTTCTCAAGGAGCCGGGAACTGTAGCTGTGATGGAGCAGTATGGTTTCGCGATTCCTAAGGACGTCGCCGCGGCGCACCACGACGAGTCCGCGCCGCAATAGACCGCGATGGATTGGAGTGCGATTTTCCTGACGCTGCGGCTCGCGCTGGTCGTCTGCACGATTCTGCTTGTCGTCGGGACGCCGATCGCGTACTGGCTCAGCTTCACGCGCTGGCGATGGAAATTTTTCGTCGAATCAATCGTCGCGCTGCCGCTGGTGCTGCCGCCGACCGTGCTCGGTTTCTACGTGCTGGTCGCGATGGGGCCGCAGACGCCGTTCGGCCGCTGGTATCAGTCGTTNNCGTTCACATTCGAAGGTCTCGCGGTCGCGTCGGTCCTCTACAGCCTGCCGTTCGCGGTACAGCCGATGGCGGCGGCCTTCTCGCAGGTCGATCGCAACCTTATCAACGCATCGTCGATACTCGGCGCGTCGCGAATCCGCACCTTCGCGCGCGTTGTGCTGCCGCTTTCGATCACGGGCGTGGTGACCGGTTTCGTGCTGAGCTTCGCGCACACACTCGGCGAATTCGGCGTCGTGCTGATGGTCGGCGGCAACATCCCGGGCGTCACGCGAACGATCTCGATCGCGATTTACGACCAGACGCAGGCGCTCGACTATGCCAACGCCAATCGGATGGCGCTTTTGCTGTTGGCGTTTTCATTCGTCACTCTGTCGATCACCTATTCGCTTAATCGCCGAGTCTTCGCGGTCTGGCCGATGAGCCGCTAGCGGCTCCGAAGATGCTCTCAGACAACCGCTTATCGGTACGCCTGACGCATCGGCTGTCGAGCAGCTTCGTGCTCGAGGCCGGGTTCGACGCGTCGCCTGGCTTCACGATGATCCTGGGGCCTTCGGGTGGCGGCAAAACGACGCTGCTGAATTGCATCGCAGGATTCATGCGGCCCGATATCGGACGCATCGCACTCGGCGCGCGCGTGCTGTTCGATTCGGATGAACGCATCGATATGCCGGTGGCTGAGCGCCGATTGGGCTATGTATTTCAAAATCTCGCGTTATTTCCGCATCTGACGGTCGCGCAAAACGTTCAATACGGGATCGCGAAGTTCCCAGCCAACGAGCGGCGCGCGCAGATGATGACGATGCTCGAATCGTTTCGAATTGCGCAACTCGTCGCACGCAAGCCTACTGAAATTTCCGGTGGCGAGCGCCAGCGGGTCGCGCTCGCGCGGTCGCTAGTGACGAATCCAGCGGCGTTACTACTGGACGAACCGCTGACCGCGCTCGACAACGCAACCAAATCGAAGATCCTCGACGACCTGCGCGCCTGGAACGCCTCCCACGACATTCCAATTCTCTACGTGACCCATTCGCCGGAAGAAGCCTTCGCACTGGGAGAACGCGTGGTAGTGTTGGAAGGCGGACGCATCCTGGCCCAAGGCGTGCCGCAACACGTGCTGACAACGCCGCGCCACGAAACAATCGCGCAAGTAGTCGGTTTCGAAAATGTCTTCGACGCAACGGTTAAATCGATCGCAGAAGCCCAAGGCACAATGCTCTGCCAACTAACTGGCAGCGCAACCCAGTTGGAAGTCCCGCTAGGCCACGCAGAGATAGGATCGCAAGTAAGAGTCGCAATCCGCGCGGGCGACATAATCCTAGCGAGCGATCAACCGCACAACCTGAGCGCCCGCAACTCGTTTCAAGGAAGAGTCCAATCAATCCGCCGCGAAGGAGTAAGGGTAGTAGTAATGATAGAAGCAGGCGCAATCTTCGAGGTGCACCTGACTCCAGCCGCGATCGATAAGTTGCGAGTTGAACCAGGAAAACAAATCTGGCTCGTGATCAAGACTTATTCGTGCAATCTGGTCGAGCGCGAGAGACCTTAGAGACGGTTGACTGGACAATCAAGATTTCCGAACACCGTGCGGGCGGCGGAAGTTGGTGCCCCCTGCGGGATTCGAACCCACGGCCCCAGGATTAGGAATCCTGTGCTCTATCCATCTGAGCTAAGGGGGCGCCCGGATGTGAGAAAGTTACGCCGATGTGCGGCGCGGGCAAAGAGGACCTCGAAGGACGCCATTTCGCGGGGGCGCGCGCTGTTGTACAAATCATTAGTCCAAGTTCGATATTCGGGGCGGCGGTAATTTCAATATGGCTGATGACAAAAATTCTCTTCGATCCAATAGCAGCGTGCTGGTTGATGGACCTTCGCGAGCGCCGGCCCGCGCCATGCTCAAGGCAGTAGGGTTTACCGATGAAGATTTGAGCAAGCCACTCATTGCCGTCGCGCATACCTGGATCGAAATCATGCCGTGTACCGCACATCTGCGGGACCTGGCCGAGCACGTCAAGCGCGGTATTCGTGCGGCGGGCGCCACCCCGATCGAGTTCAACACGATCGCCGTCTGCGACGGGATCTCGATGGGAACTCATGGTATGCGCGCATCGTTGATCAGCCGCGAAGTCATCGCGGATTCGATCGAACTCACCGTGCGCGGGCATCTGTTTGACGGCGTCGTCGCGATGTCGGGATGCGACAAGACGATTCCGGCCACCGTGATGGCGCTGCAGCGGCTCGACCTGCCGTCACTGATGATTTACGGAGGATCGATACAGCCGGGGCGTTTCGGCGATCAGCAGGTTTCAATTCAGGACGTGTTCGAAGCCGTGGGCGCGCATTCGGCGGGCAA
>PMOH01000116.1 GCA_003161515.1 Deltaproteobacteria bacterium | reverse complement strand
TTTCAAGACCGGTGCCTTCAACCGCTCGGCCACCCCTCCAGGGCTTACAGGAATTATCGCATTCGCGGTTGCGGCGCGACATTTGCCGCCCAGCTAAATCTACGCAGCATTCTTCGCCACCGCTTGATCCTGCCACAGCTTGATGCCGCCGAGCAGGCCGTCAGTATTGCTCACTATCTTGACGTTCGCGGGCAGCTTGAAATCGATCGCCGCCGCGTTGCCGCCGCCGATGTACAGGCGGTCGTAGTTGAACGTCTTCGCCAGCTCGTCAATCGCTTCGCGCAGGTGCTTGTTCCACTTCTTCTTGCCTTTCTTCCGAAACGCTTTTATTCCCAGCTCTTCTTCGTAGGTCTTGCCGTATAGGAACGGATGATGCCCGAGCTCGAGATGAATTCGATGCCCCTCGACGAACAGTACCGACCCGAATCCGGTGCCGAGTGTGATCACCAGCTCATCGCCGTGGCCGGTGACGCATCCGAGGCCCTGCACGTCGGCGTCGTTGGCGACTCGAACCGGCCTCTTGAGCTTCTTTCTCAGTTCCGCTTCGAGCTTGAATCCTTTCCATCCCTTGCCGAGGTTCGCTGCGGTATAGACGATGCCGTCTTTGATCACGCCGGGAAATCCCACTGACGCGCGATCGAACTCGCCGGCCATCTTCGCCAGCTCTTCGATTATCTTGAGCACTTTCTTCGGCGTCGCGTTATGCGGAGTCTTGATCTTCTGCCGCTCGGTGATCATCTTGCCTTTTTCATCGAGCGCGGCCGCCTTGATTCCAGTCCCGCCGACATCGACCGCGAGCGTGGTTATCGGTTTGGGAGCGACCGGAGTTTTTCCCGACGGGATGTTTGCGAGTTTTTCTTCTTTCATTTTCTCACTCTGACGGTTAATGGCTGGCGACAGCGCGCCGGCGATTCGCTCCTTATATAACAAACTGCATTTGCACGCATTGCAGTGGCATGTGCTCGTCGCGGCGTGATAATTCAGGCGTCGCGAATCGAACCGGGGACGCCTTGCAATCGCGTATAGCTAACTACTTCGAGCTCGAGGCAAATGGCACCACGTTTCGACGCGAGGTGCTCGCGGGCGTCACCACCTTCGTCACGATGTCGTACATCATCGCGGTCAACCCGGCCATTCTGAAAGCCGCCGGCATCCCAGAAGGACCTTCGATGGTCGCGACGGTGATGACCGCGGTGGTTGGAACGCTGGTGATGGGCCTGTACGCCAATCGCCCGTTCGCGATCGCGCCGTACATGGGCGAGAACGCGTTCGTCGCGTACACGGTCGTCAAAGTGCTCGGCTACAGTTGGCAAACCGCGATGGCGGCGGTGTTCCTCGCGGGCGTGATGTTCACGTTGTTGACCGTCGCGCGCGTACGCGCCTGGATGGTCGAAGCGATCCCGTCCGGCCTCAGCTACAGCTTCGGTGTGGGAATCGGATTGTTCCTGACTTTCATCGGACTCAACGAATCCGGCATCGTCGCGATCGGCGTGCCCGGCGCGCCGGTGAGGCTTGGGAACCTCGCGACGCCTTCGGTTGAGATCGCGATTCTCAGCTTCGTCCTGATCGCGTTGTTGATGGTGCGCCGGGTGCCGGGCGCGATCCTGATTGGGATTTTGATCTCGACCGCTATCGCGTTCGTCACCGGTGTCGCGAAGCCGCCGGCCGCGTGGATCAGCATGCCGCCGAATCCCGCGCCCATCATGCTGCAAATTGATCTGCGCAGCGCATTGAGCGTCGGCTTTTTCGGCGTGCTGCTGACGATATTCGTGATGGCGTTGATCGACACGATGGGTTCGCTGATAGGAGTTTCTGAACGCGCCGGATTTCTCGACGCCGAGGGCAAGCTGCCGCAGATCGAACGCCCGATGCTCGCCGACGCGGTCGCCACGATGTTCGCGGGCCTGGCCGGCACCACCACCGCCGGCGCGTACATCGAATCCGCCGCCGGCGTCCACGTCGGTGGACGCACGGGATTGACGGCCGTCGTAGTCGCACTGCTCTTCGCGATGTCGCTGTTCTTCGCGCCGCTCGTCGCCGCGATTCCGGCCGCCGCGTACGCCCCCGCGCTGATCGTCGTCGGCGCGATGATGGTCGCGCCAGTCGTCAAAATCGACTTCGACGACTACACCGAACTGATTCCCGCCTTCACCGTGATCGCGCTGATGAGTTTCACCTACAACATTGGCGTCGGCATCACAGCTGGCATGATTCTGTATCCGCTGTTCAAGCTGGTCGCCGGCCGATATCGCGAAATTCACGCCGGACTATGGATTCTATGCATACTGTCCGTTCTTTTTTACATTTTTTATCCGTATCAATAATGGAACAACAGTCATCGCGGGGCGGGGATTGATTTAGACTCACGGGCTGCCTATTTTGGTCGAAAGCCGAAGGCATTAGCAGGGGGCCATTATGGCTATCTTCACAAGGCGGTTCGCAAACGTCGACGAGTACGAAGAATTCCTCGAAAGTGCGAGCGGACGCGTCAACGTTCTACAGATTGTCAAACCACCTACCGTCTATGGTTCGAATTCCCTGCCGCCGGCCGGCCCTGTCACTCTGAAGTACCAGACTAACGATAAGACGCTGGCCCCACCGAAGACCACGAAAGTACAGGTGGTCGAGTACGCGATTGTGGGGGCGGCTTTCTTCGCGCTGTTCGCCTACATTATTGCCGAACTTTAGCCGCCTCGACCAACCCTCGGTCCAGTTTCTAGTCAGTGCGATCTTGTGCGNNCCGGCGCGCTTCACCAGCTCGGCGTGCGATCCGACCTCGACGATCTTGCCGCGATCGAGCACCACGATCACGTCCGCATCGACGGCGCTCGCCAGCCGATGCGCAATCAGGAACGACGTGCGTCCCTTCATCAGGCGGCGCACCGCATCGTGAATCAGGTTTTCGACTTCCGAATCGAGGCCCGAGGTGGCTTCGTCGAGAATCAAAATCGGCGGGTTCTTCAGAAACACGCGCGCGAGGGCAAGCCGCTGCCGCTGTCCAGTGGACGGACGCACACCGCCCTCGCCTATCATCGTGTCGAGCTTGTCGGGCA
>PMOH01000134.1 GCA_003161515.1 Deltaproteobacteria bacterium | reverse complement strand
TAGCGATCCTCGAGCGAGAATCCAAGCGGGCCCACTAGATGAAGACGCGCTTTGATTGCCGCGGCGAGGCGCGCAATCGATCCCGTGTTCTGCGGAATCTCGGGACGCACGAGGACGATGTGCAGGTTCGGCTCGTCCAGATGCATCAGGGGTTTGATGCGGGTGTGCCGCCGAGCGGATACCGGCGACCCCGGAGATTCAGGTAGAAGCGGCCACTGTCGTCGGACTCGAAGCGGTCGCTCAGATGGTAGTAGGCACTGCGCAGGAAGCGCGCGCGAGCGTCGCCGCCCTTGACGTGCGCATACAGAACGTTGCCCGCGCCGACTTCGAGCGCAGTCGGATCGAGCGGCTCGCGAGTGTCGTCGTTCAGCACCATCACGAGGCCGCCCAGTTCGTCGTCCTCGAGCGACTTGACGACGTACGGGGTGTCCTCGACGGTGATCGGCGCGCGTTCTTCGGCGACTTGCAGATAGTAGCCGCCGTCGGGATTGCGTTTGATACTCTGGCTGAAGAGCAGCGCGATGCGCGGGTTGTCGATCCGCTCGTCGTCGCTGTACCAGTTACCGTCGCGCCGAAACGAGATTTTTCCCGATTCGACAGTATAGAAACCCGCCCGCGGCATTATTCTTTATTTCTCACGGCTATCGAGAACGGTTGTCACTATGGGCCTCATCTGCTCGCGACCTCGGACGCATGTCTATTCAAATGAGACTTCAAGCAGGGCAGCGAAGACCGCGCCGTTCGGGCATTGAGAACTAGGCGCGCTTTCGTACCTGCCATGCACTGATATTGGGTCTAGGCCATCGAACCTAGCTAGGATTTCATTTCCTACCGAGCCTGCGGGATCAGAGAAAGACTCCGTCGGTTTAACGCATACCGCCTCAGACGCGCTTTTGCCATTTAGTTCGCCGAGGTATGTGATCCCATTCTTTGATATCAAGCCGCCCGTCACCCATACGGGTTTTCGGTCGAATTTCTTGGGATCTTCAATGAGCGCGCGATAGGACATAAATCTTGCGCCAGCTTGATCAACCATCACACTAGCAGCTCCCGTCGCCCCGACCGGAATAACGCCGAGCGTCAGCGCAATGACTGCCGCCAAAACGTCCATATAGAAACCCACTCGCGGCATTAACTCTTACTTCTCACGGCTGTCGAGGATGATCGTCACTGGGCCGTCGTTGAGGAGATCTACTTCCATCGTGGCGCCGAACTCGCCGGTCTCGACTTTAACACCGCGGATTCGCGCGAGCGAGAGAAAATGATCGTAGAGACGGCGCGCTTCGGCGGGTGGGGCGGCTTTGGTGAATGAGGGGCGGCGGCCTGAGTTGGGGTCGGCTAGTAGGGTGAATTGTGAGACGACCAGGAGTGCGCCGTTGACCTGTGCAAGAGAGAGATTCATCTTGCCGGCGGCGTCGGCGAATATGCGCATCCCGAGGATGCGATCGACCAGATGAGCGGCGTCGGCTTCGGTGTCGCCGGCCGCAACTCCCAGTAATACGACGAATCCTTGATTGATTTGGCCGGTTATGCGGCCTTCGATGCGCACTTCGGCGCGGCTGACGCGTTGAACAACTGCCCGCATAGTTGCGTCATATATATAGACCCGCCCGCCCGCGCCAGTCTGGAAGCTCAAAAAGACCCTTTGTGGCCATCGCGGGCGTTCGCGTACTATATTCGAACCAACCATGATCCCTGTCTTGTTCCACCTGGGCCCGCTGACCGTTTACAGCTTCGGGCTGATGATGGCGCTTGGATTTCTGGCGGCCGACTACGTGATCCGCCTCGAATGCGTGCGCCGCGGCTACGATCCCGAGTATTCGTCGTCGATTGTGATTGCGGCGGCCGTGATGGGGCTGATCGGATCGCGTCTGTACGCGATTCTCGACGATCTGCCGACCTACCTTGCCGATCCCAGGACGATGATTTTTTCGGGATCGGGATTCGTGTTTTACGGCGGGATGATCGGCGGACTATTTGGCGCGTACCTGGTTTCGCGGTGGTACCGAATCGGGTTCGCGTCAACGATCGACATGTGCGCCCCCGCACTCGCGATCGGACAGGCAATCGGCAGGATGGGATGCCAGCTTGCGGGCGATGGCGACTGGGGGCTGGTGTCCAACGTGCCGTGGGCGATGGCGTATCCGCGCGCAATCGTCGGCTGGAACTCGCAGACGGTGCTGAAACTCGACGATCATTACCAACTGGTGTCGGGATTTTTTCCCGGCGTGCGAGTGCATCCGGCGCCCGTGTACGAAACAATTCTGTATCTCGGCGTGTTTACAATACTGTGGTCGATGCGCAAGACGTCTTATCCGCCGGGGCGCATGATGTACTGGTACCTGGTGCTGGCGGGCGCGGCGCGTTTCTTCGTTGAGTTCTGGCGAATTAACCCGCGAGTTTTCTATATGTTCAGCGAGGCGCAGTTGATTGCGGTCGCGATGATGATCATCGGCGGCGTCGCGTTGATTCTCACCAATGGAAAGACTCAGGCAGGCAGCGGTCAGCAGCATCCCGGCGAGAAAGAAGCGCGCCCACAGATGAAGACGGCGCAGGCCTGAGAGCGATGGAGATCAAAGATAGAATCCTCTACCTGGTCGCGGGCATCGTGGTGATGACGGGACTCGCGCTGGTCGTTTTAAGTGGGCATCGCGGGGCGCGGCTGGAGAACGCCGGAATTGGCAGCGGGTCTGACGCGCCGGTAGCCGCTGGAGGACAGGCGGCGGATTTCAAGCTCGAGAAGCTCGACGGGACCACGGTTTCGCTCGAATCGTTGCGCGGCAAGGTCGTTTTCCTCAACGTGTGGGCGACGTGGTGCGAGCCGTGTCGCGAGGAAATGCCGTCGATGCAGACGTTGTACGATGATTTCAAAAGCAACAAAGATTTCGTGATGCTCGCGGTCAGCCAGGACACCAAGGGCCGCGCTGCCGTCGCGCCGTACGTCGCCAAGAACGGGTACCACTTCACAATTCTGCTCGATCCGGAGAACAAGATCGGCGAAACTTATGACGTCAGCGGCGTGCCCGAGACGTTCATTATCGATCGCAAAGGACAAATTGTCGCGCACCATATGGGCGCTTTCGACTGGTCGCGGCCCGATGTCAAGGACGCATTGCAGCAACTGCTCGACTCAAAACGGGGGTAAAAGGGACTCAAGAACGGTAACCGAAGCGATGTCGCAGCCGTATGCATCAAGGTGCGGCATCTGCTTAAATGAACAACTCATAATCACGGGTTCCGACATATAAGTAATCTCCATGATGAAAAGACACCGCTGGTCTATCACGTTGGCGATCTCGGTTATCGCCTGTTTCCTCGTCCTCCAGGAGGTCGCTGTCCGGCGCGCCCAGGCGCTTTCGAACGACACCTACCAGGAGCTGGACACGTTCGCGAGCGTGCTCGCAATCGTGCAGAAAAACTACGTCGAACCGGTCACTACCAAGCGGCTGATCGACGGCGCAATCAGCGGGATGCTGGCGTCCCTCGACCCGCATAGCGCGTACCTGACACCCGACCTGTACCGCGACCTCGAAGTCGAGACGCGCGGGAGTTTCGGCGGGCTGGGAATTGAAATCACGATCAAGAACGGCGCGCTGACGGTGGTGGCGCCGATCGAGGATACGCCGGCGTATCGCGCGGGACTCAAGGCTGGCGACCAGATCATCAAAATTGACGACGACTTCACCAAGGACATGTCGCTGACCGAGGCGGTCAAGCGGATGCGCGGGCCCAAGGGCAGCAAGATTCGGCTGACGTTGCACCGTAACAACGTACCCGAGCTGTTCACGGTGACGCTCGCGCGCGACGTGATCAAGATTCAGTCGGTGAAGTCGAAGATGCTGCCGGAAGGCTACGGCTATATTCGCGTCACGACGTTCCAGGAGAACACCGGCGACGGCGTCGAGAAGGCGATCGACGAGTTCGAATCGAAGGACCATGGCAAGATCAAGGGAATCGTATTCGACCTGCGCGACAATCCGGGCGGATTGCTGAACCAGGCGGTAAAAGTCTCGGACGATTTCCTCGATGGCGGCCTGATCGTTTACACGCAGGGTCGCGAGGAAAATCAGCAGCAGAAATACTTCTCGCACAAGAAGAAGGATTTCGTTGAGTATCCGATGGTCGTGATCGTGAACGGCGGCAGCGCGAGCGCGAGTGAAATCGTTGCGGGCGCGTTGCAGGATCAGAAGCGTGCGGTGATTCTCGGCACGCAGACTTTTGGCAAAGGATCAGTGCAGACGATTCTGCCGCTCGACGATCATTCGGCACTGCGGCTGACGACGGCGCGCTACTACACTCCGACCGGGCGCTCGATTCAGGCGGTGGGGATCAACCCCGACGTCGAAGTCGCGCCGCCGAAGGAAACGATGGCGTCGATAACGCAGCAAGGCGGCGAGTTCGACGAGAACCCGGAAATCCACGAGAGAGATCTGCCGCATCATTTCCAGAACGGGCAGAAGAAGGACGGCAGCCCCGCGGGCGGTGAGAGCGCAGCGCCTGCTCCAGGAGCCGACAAGAGCGACAAGGCTCCGGGCGCGAAGAATGCCAAAGCGAAAGAAGAAAAGGACGTCCAGCTCGATCGCGCAGTGGACATCCTGAAGCACTGGAATGCGTACAAGTTGCAGCTGGCCAAGGGTGAGACGTCGCCGGCGATATCGGCCGAAGGTGAGAGCAAGTCGAAGGGCGACTAATCGGCCGCAACAGAAAAGTTCGCAACGCGCCGGGCATCGCAAGGATGTCCGGCGCCTTTTTTTCAGGCGGGCGGCGGGTTGCTGTTGGCGTCGGGGGCGACCACTTGGAGCTTGCCCATTATCACCTGGTGCTGGCCCTCCATGCGGCGCAGGATGTCGAGCATCACTTCGTCCTGCTGCTCGAGATGCGACATGATCGACTTCAGCTCCTCCTCCGCTTTCAGATTCACGTCGTAATCCTGCTCGGCCATCAGCCGGTCCTTCGCCGCCTGCCGATTCTGCGACATCATGATGATCGGCGCGGCGTACGCGGCCTGAAAACTCAGCGCAAGATTGAGCAGGATGAACGGGTAGGGATCCCAATGATTCATGTAACCGATGACGTTGAGACAGATCCAAATCGCCAGCACGATCGACTGCACAATAATGAAGGGCCAACTGCCCATCACCATCGCGAGTCCATCCGCAATTCGCTG
>PMOH01000233.1 GCA_003161515.1 Deltaproteobacteria bacterium | reverse complement strand
CCCGACCTGCTTGCCGATTTCGCGCAGCGCCTCGTTGTACGGCGAATGAAGTTTGTTGTCCTGGAGTTCGAGATAGTAGCGTCCCGGAAACATCTTCGCGTACGACTCGGCCGTCTCGCGCGCCTTGTCCATACGATCCGCCCGGAGCCATCGCGCAATCTCGCCCGAAAGACATCCCGAGAGCACGATCAACCCGTCGGACAGCTCGGCGAGGATTTCCTTGTCGATGCGCGGTTTGTAGTAGAGGCCGTCCTGGTAGGCGGTCGTGAGCAGCTTGCAGAGATTCTTGTAGCCGTCGCGATTCTGCGCGAGCACGATCAGATGAAAATTGCCGCCGCCGTCGAAGTCGTCGCTGCGCGGAACCTGCGTGCGATCGGTGCGCTTGCCCGGCGCGAGATAGACCTCGCATCCGATGATCGGCTTGACGCCCGCGGCTTTTGCTTTCTGATAGAACTCGACCGCGCCGAACATGTTGCCATGGTCGGTCATCGCGATCGCTTCCATCCCCGACGCCTTGGCGTGTTCGATGAGCGGCCCGATTTTGTTGGCGCCGTCGAGGAGACTGTACTGCGTGTGGACGTGAAGATGGACGAAACTCATAGCGGCCCCTCCCCCTGCACCGGACTCGCGACGTAAGCCGCGCGCCCCTTCCCCTCACATCGAGATTGCTCGCGCGCGCCGATGGTTCGACGCGCGCGAGCGAGACGAAAAACTATTTCTTTTTCTCGGCGGCCTCGGGCTTCTTGCCACCCTTGTCCTTCTCGCCAGTCTCTTTGGCCGCGCCCTCTGCGGGAGCCGCAGCGCCTTCTGCCGGTGCAGCGCCTTCGACCGCAGCGCCTTCGACCGGTTCCGCAGCCGCGACGACCGCGACTTCCGCGACAGTCGGCGGCAGCACGGTGACCACTGGATAGTCGGTATCGAAAATCGGCTTCGCCTTGTCGGGGAACTTCACCGCCGAGACGTGGATGACGTCGTGGATGTCGACGTCGGTAACATCGACCTCGATCGAGTCGGGAATTTCCAGCGGCAGACATTCCACCGTCGCGGTGCGCTCGAGCGGCGCCAGGATTCCACCGTTGGCGACGCCCTTCGCTTTGCCGATGAACTTCAGCGGGACTTCGACGCGAATCGCGCGGTTGAGATCCACCTCGTACAAGTCGGCGTGCAGGATTTCGCCTGACACCGGCGTGCGCTGGATGTCTTTGAGGATAACGTGCTTGCCGTCGAGCTCCGCGGTGTTCGACTTGAGCTTGATGATGCGCGTGTGCGCCGCCGCAGAAATCCTGGCCTTCAGTTCGAGGCGATCGATCGCGAGCGCCATCGGCGACGTCGTCGGTCCGTACAAAATTGCGGGCACGCGGCCGCTGCGCCGCAGCGCATTGTTCTGACCCTTGGGTCGGGTCGCACGTTTCTCGCAGGCTAATTCACCGGTCTCCATTGTTTCCTCGCTTGATGGTTCGCGCGCTCAGCCAAAGAGCGAGCTCACCGACTCCTCATTATGAATTCGCTTCATCGCTTCCGCCAGCAGACTCGCGACCGAGAGCGGGTGCAACTTGGTCAGCTCGGTCTGCGCCTTGGCGCGCAGCGGAATGGTGTTAGTCGTAACAATTTCCGTGATGTTCGATTTGTTGAGGCGATCGCACGCCGGATCCGACAGTATCGGATGCGTCGCGACTGCGATCACTTCCGTCGCGCCGGCATTCACGACGACCTTCGCCGCCTCCGTGATCGTGCCGGCGGTATCGATCATGTCGTCAACCAGCAGCGCGATCGAGTCCTTCACTTCGCCGACCAGCTGCATCTCGGCGACTTCGCTCGCACGCCGGCGCCGCTTGTCGATAATCGCGAGGTTCGCGTTCAGCCGCCGTGCGTAGGCGCGCGCGCGTTCGACACCGCCTGCGTCGGGCGATACGACAGAAACCTTCTTCCCGTCGATTCGCTTGCGCAAGTAGGTGATCAGCACCGGCATCGCGTACAGGTTGTCCACCGGAATGTTGAAGAAGCCTTGAATCTGACCGGCGTGCAGATCCACCGTCAGCACGCGATTGACGCCGGCAGTCGTGATCAGGTCGGCGACGACCTTGGCGCTGATCGGCACGCGCGGCGCAACTTTGCGATCCTGGCGAGAGTAGCCGAAGTACGGAATCACTGCGGTGATTCGCCCAGCTGAGGCGCGTCGGAGCGCATCGGTGAGCAGGATCAGCTCCATCAGGTTTTCGTTCGGCGGCGTGCAGATCGACTGGATGATGAAGCAATCGCCGCCGCGCACGTTCTCGCGGACTTCGATCATCACTTCGCCGTCGGGAAAGCGGCCGACCTCGGCTTCACCCATCTTCACGCCAAGATGCTCCGTGACCTCGCGCGCGAGCGCATGGTTCGAGTTCCCGGTGAAGACTTCGAGCTGGTCTTTGACCCTGTCCGACATTTCAATTGCCTCGCGTCGTGATCGTCATGCGATTTTTCAATTTTTCACCGCCGCATATCAACCGTTAAGCCTGGCTGGGCGGGAAGGATTCGAACCTTCGAATGCCAGGTCCAAAGCCTGGTGCCTTACCAGCTTGGCGACCGCCCAGCGCCGTTGAATTCAAATGCGGCCCGCACAGAGCTCTCCAAATCAACCTCGTCAAAATAGCAGCCGGCGAAACACCACTCGGGCGCTCAGCCGGCGAAATAACCAATCCAAACTTTACGGACCGAGCCGTCGCGGTTACGCGGACCTGCCCGGACTTTCGACTTTAGCAGCCTGCGTGCTGGAAATGCGATGTTATTGATGCGGTTTTTCGCTGTCAATCCGCGGCTAGCGCGAGCATGCACAGATCCGGCGAAATTGTGGATATCAGGCTACGTCGTCGTCGAATTCGTCGTCGAGGGTTGAGGCCGCAATCACTGTCGCGAACGGCGCACGCTTGCGAATCCTGGTCGCCGCGCTTTCGGCCTCTTCGATCGCGTCGAACACGCCAAAGACCGCGCCACCGCTGCCCGACATCTGCGCGGCGCGCGCGCCCGAATCTTCAAGTAGTACTTTAAGGCGCCGAATTTCGGGAAATTGAGCAATCGCGACCGGCGCCAGATCGTTTACCAGAAGTTCCGGCGAGATTTCGCCGCGCGTGATCGCTTCGATGTGCTCGTCAGGCGCGGCACCGCTCCATCCCGTAGGCTCGAGCGCCCGAAAGATCGCGGCGGTCGAAACTTCGAACGGCGGCACCGCGATCACAATTGGCAAACTCGGGACGCCTTCGAGAGCGGCGATGCGCTCGCCGATCCCTGTCACTCGCGACGGCCGCGAATCCAGAAAAAACGGAACGTCAGCGCCGAGCGACAGCGCGATTCGACGCAGCTTGCTCATCGAGTCTTCGTCAGTGAGCTGCGCCGACGCAGCCATCATGCACAAGACCGTGGCGGCATCGCTCGAGCCGCCGCCGAGACCGGCGCCGATGGGGATGTGTTTCCTGAGATCGATCGACACGGCGGCGAACAGATCGAATTCGCTCATGAATGAGCGTGCGGCGCTTGCCGCCAGGTTGTTCTTGCTGCGCGCAAGTTCCGGGAGGTTGCAGCTCACGGTGACCGAGGGCTCGTTGGCGGCGCGGATTTCGAGGCGGATCTCGTCAGCAAGCGTCAGTGGCAGAAACACCGAATCGAGTTCGTGATAGCCGTTGTCGCGGCGGCCGGTGATGCGCAGGAACAAATTGATCTTCGCGCATGCGCGTCCGGATAGCTCCGTTACCATCGCGCAAATTCTATTCTATCTGGGAACTCGTGGCGCGCCCGGCAATGCGTGCGGCAGATGTGCGTCATCGTCGGGGCGGCGAAACGCGCGGCGCGAATCCTGCTGAATCACGCTGATGAAGCCGAGCAAGGTGAACAGCACGCCGAGCAACACCATGACGCGGCCGGTCAGGAATGCGGCGTGATAAAAATCCATCCTCGCCGTTGCGTACGACGCTCGCCGCTCTTCGGCGGTGAGCGGCTCGAGCACCGCGCCGCCCGCGCCCGCATCGAGCTCGTCGAAACTCCGATAGTCAGTCGCGGCGGCTGAGGGCTGCTGATGCGCGACGATCATGCGGCTATAGATCTGAGTCCGCTCAACGCCGATGATCCAGTTGGCGGCGCCCAGCATAATGAGTCCGAGGCCGACGACGATCTTCCAGTCGGTATATATGTCAGGAAGCTTCATTCATTCCTGAGGTCGAGACTAAGGTGCGAAAGCAAGGAAAACAATGCCCGGGTGTGCGATCTATTCACTGACAGAGCGGATCCGGGATTCTTTGCGGAGCCTGTCCTGAGCGGAGTCGAAGGGCTCTCAATGACACAAAGCACCGGAATGGAGATTCGAGTGTCACCCACCGCGCTTGATCCGTGGTTGGGGGTGCGTCGGCTCGCGTCGAGAAAGATCCGGGGTCCCTCNNTTCGCTCGGGATGACACAAGAAGCCGATCCCTATCCAACGCGGCAGGTTTGTTGCGCCGTTCGATCGCCAGCCGCTATCATGGTTGAACGACTCCTCATGCCAGCTGAATCACGTCATCATCCTGCAGATTCTGCCGCGACTGCGCCCTCCGAAGCGCGGCTCGACGCGCTCCTTCAGCGTTTTGACGCAGGTGAGATGCGCGCGCTCGCTCAACTGATCACGATGGTCGAGAATCGGGCGCCCGAGTCGAGCGCGATCATCGAGCGAATCTACGCGAAGACCGGGCATGCGCAAGTGGTCGGAATCACCGGGCCCCCGGGCGCTGGAAAATCGACACTGGTTAACCGCCTGATCGCGAAGTATCGAGCGCTCGGGAAAAAAATCGCGATCCTCGCGATCGATCCGTCGAGTCCGTTCTCGGGCGGCGCCGTGCTCGGCGATCGCGTCCGCATGACCGACCATTACAAGGACGCCGGCGT
>PMOH01000368.1 GCA_003161515.1 Deltaproteobacteria bacterium | reverse complement strand
GTTAGAACCGTTTGACCGCTTCAATCCTATCAACCGAGCAAATCATGGCATTCAACGAGTACTCTTCTTTCGACGGTCTGGCTTTGGGACGCATGGTGCGTGAGGGCCAGGTCACGCCTGCTGAGTTGATGGACTCGGCGATCGCGCGCGCGGAAAAGCACAACGCGAAGCTCAATGCGATCGTCTTCAAGGATTATGATCGCGCACGCGCTACGGCGCTCGCGCACAAGGCCGGCGCCGCGGCGTTCGCGGGCGTGCCGCTTCTGCTCAAGGACATCATGGGCGACTGCGCGGGGATGCCGACGCGCTCGGCGTGCGCATTCGTTCCCGCCACGCCGATGCCGGCGGACTCGGAACTTGTGGCCCGCTACAAGCGCGCGGGCTTTATCCCCTTCGCCAAAACCAACGCGCCCGAATTGGGAATCCCGCCGGTGACCGAGTCGCGCCTTTACGGGGCGGCGCACAACCCATGGAACCTCGAACGCACGCCTGGCGGCTCGAGCGGCGGCTCGGCCGCGGCAGTCGCGGCGGGAATTGTTCCGGTCGCGCACGGCAACGACGGTGGCGGCTCGATTCGAATCCCGGCGGCGTGCTGCGGATTGGTCGGCCTCAAGCCGACGCGCGGACGTAACTCGCTCGCACCGAATCTCGGCGACGTCCTTGGCGGCTTCATCGTCGAGCACGTGTTGAGCAGAACTGTTCGCGACAGTGCGGCGGCGCTCGACGCGACCGCGGGTCCGATGCTGGGCGATCCATACTTCCCAACGCCGCCTGCCCGGCCCTATCTGCAGGAAGCGTCGATGCCTCCGAAGCGGCTTCGAATCGCGTTCTCGACAACCAATCCCCTGGGCGGCGCGATTCACCCGGACTGCATCGAGGCGACGCAGCGGGCGGCGAAGCTGTGCTCGGAGCGTGGACACGAAGTGGAAGAGGCAACCCCGCAACTCAACTACCAGATGCTCGCGCAGCTTTTCGAAACTGTTTACTCGGCGGGAGTGGCGCTCTCGATCGAGGCGACGCGGATGCTGACCGGCGCCGAGCCGACGCCTGAAAAGTTCCAGACCTTCACCTGGAACATGTACGAGCGCGGCAGGAATGTATCGGCGTCGCAATATCTGATTGCGCAAGCGCTGCTGCAACAAGCCTCGCGGCAGTTTGCCGCATTTTTCGAATCACACGATCTGTTCCTGACGCCCACGCTGGGTCAGCCGCCGCTACGGATTGGCGCGATCGACTTCATGAGTGCGGCCACCACGCTGCTCGACGAGACGATGACAAACTTCGCGGTTGCATGTCCCGTTTACAACATCACGGGCCAGCCGGCGATTTCGCTACCGCTCCATTGGAATCGCGGGGGCTTGCCGATCGGCGTGATGTTCGGGGCGCGCTACGGCGACGAGGCGACGCTGATCCAGCTCGCCGGCCAGCTCGAGCAGGCGCAGCCGTGGATCGATCGCAAGCCGCCGGTTTGGGATTGATCGTTCCGCAAAACGCGTTCGTCCCGAGAGCGTTATCTTCGATTTGAACGAGACCATCTTTGCCCGCGGCGTGCGAGCTGGGCGGCCGAATGCAGATAGGCTTTGGCTTCGCGAATCGCGCTCGCGGAACATCTCGATCCGCCGAAATATCGACTGTTTGGACATGTCGCCCGCTTCGTGCAATACGGAGGCGATGGCCAAATACGAACGGCTAAGTCCCCTGGACAGGACATTCCTCGACCTCGAATATCCAGAAACGCACATGCACGTTGCGGGCATGATGATCTTTGACGCTATTCCGCTGCGGACTCCCGACGGCGGAATCGACATCGAAAAGATCCGGAAATTCGTCGCGTCGCGATTGCATCTAATGCCCCGGTATCGACAACGGATCGCGCGGATACCGCTCGAGGATCATCCGGTGTGGGTGGACGACGATCGCTTCAATCTGGAATATCACGTCAGGCATACTGCGCTGCCGCGGCCTGGCGGCGACGAGCAGCTCAAGCGGTTGACCGGAAGAATCGTCTCGCAACAACTCGATCGGGGCAAACCGCTTTGGGAATTGTGGATCGTCGAGGGACTCGACAGCGATCGCTTTGCGATGATCAGCAAAACCCATCACTGTATGATCGACGGAGTATCCGCCGTCGATCTCGCAACCGTGTTGCTGAGCCCGTCGCCTGACGCGACGATTCCTGACGCACAGCCCTGGAAGCCGGAATCTGCGCCGACGCGGGGCGAGCTGGTGATGGAGGAAGCTTGGCGGCGACTCGCGAGCCCACTGGAATTCGGGAAGGCGGTCCTCGGCGCGATGCAAAATCCCAGTGAGACCGTTGAGAGCGTGGGCGAGCAGATTTCCGCGGTCACCGAAACGCTCGGCGCCGGGCTGTTCCCGGCTTCGGAATCGCCGTTCAATCAGCCGATCGGGCCGCATCGAAGATTCGATTGGACGGCGATCGAGCTGGGGGACGTCAAGCGCGTGAAAAAGGCGCTTGGCGGGACAGTTAACGATGTCGTGCTGGCGACGGTGGCTGGTGCGGTGCGGTCCTTTCTGAGCGGCCGAGGATTCTCTCCTGAAAAGATCGCGGAACTCGATTTTCGCGCGATGGTTCCGGTGAGCATACGATCCTCGTCAGAGCGCGGCACGCTCGGCAATCGGATCGCGTCGTGGGCGGCGCGCCTTCCGATCGGCGAAGCCGATCCGCGCCGGCGTCTGCAGAAGGTGCGCGCAGTCACTGCCGATCTGAAACAGTCCCGGCAAGCGATGGGTGCAGAGGTGCTCGCGCGGGTCAGCGAGTGGACGGTGCCCACACTGCTGTCGCTTGCGATGCGTCTGGCGGCGCGTGCGCGTTCCTTCAATTTGACCATCACCAACGTGCCCGGGCCGCAGATTCCGCTCTATCTGATCGGATCGCGGATGTCGGCCGCATATCCACTCGGGCCGCTATTCGCAGATCAAGCACTCAACATCGCGCTGCTCAGCTACGATGGCCGATTGCATTGGGGCCTGAACGCCGACTGGGACGTTCTACCCGACCTTCGCGACTTAGTCGCGGCAATTCGCGCATCGTTCGACGAGTTACTCCAAGCGGTGTAGGCGACGCGCGCTCAAGCGGCCGCGTAATCGACACAACACAGATGTACTCGTAAGTGTCCTCAGTAGGTACAGCTTGAACGTCTCGCCATAATCGATCGCACGATCGATGCTTGCGGCGCGCTTTGATCGAACGTAACTGAGTCGCCGGAAGGGCGAACGCCCAAATCACGCCACGTTGCGGAAAGATCGGGAGTGACCGGGCTTGCCTTCATCCGATCGTACAGCTCGGTCAGGACTGGCGCGCCGATGGCGTCGTCAGCGGCCTTTAGAGCGCGAGCTAGCGGCCAGTCGTGTTCCATATTGCCGCCGGCGTGGACAATTCCGCGCAATGCATCCTGAAGCCCATATCGATTCTTGGTACGCTGGTGAATCTCGATATCCGCAATCAGGCAGAAGAGTGCGCCGCCCCAATAAGTGCGGCCCCAGGTGTGAGTGTTATCGAGCCCGCGATCGCCCTGCGCCGGTAATCCTTTGGGAAGGCCATCCACAAGTTCACGCCAGACTATCGCCGGCGAAAGATCGCCGACCTGGGCGCGCGCGATCGGCTCGACGTAGGTTGCTATCCCTTCCTCGATCCAGTGGTGCTCATCCGGCACCGATGGGAATGCGAGATGGACCATTTCATGCGTCATCACCCAGTCGTCTCGCAGGCTCGAATCAGTAGCGAGCTTCGACAAGCCAACTCTTATAACCAGTGTTTGATGGACGAAGACTGTCCTGCCAAAGAGTACGCCCTTGCCTTCGCCGATCGGCGCGATCTTCACATCCACCTTTCGAACGGGAAAGCCGTCGTAGTATTCGGTTACTGCGCACGCCGATCTTCGAACCCAGTCGAGGACTTGAGTGCGCGACAATTTGAGATCGCCGGGCTCGATTTCCAGGTTGATGGTGGCGCCGCCGATAGACAGTGACTCAGATGGGACCGGGGTTTCGGACGGGTTCGCAGACGCAGGAATTAATTCAGCGGCGGCGCTCAGGAAACAGAGACCCGCGACTATCGCCGTTGCAATTTTCGAGAGGTCACCGAGCTTGAACAAAACACGCTCCGGAGTGAATCGCGCCAGGCCGTTTTCCTACGAGCTTCGCTCAATCGGCGCGACAGGTACAAAGAATGACGCTGGAGATGGTTCGAAGCCGACGCAGCCGGCCTGACTCTGCTCCTGACCGGACTGCGTCGCGCCTCAAGCTCGCATCACTTCACGAGGTGAATCGTGCCGAGTATGTCATTCAGATAGAACGCGTTGAGCCGTTCGTCGATCTGGTAGGCTCTCAGGGCCTGTTCCATCGGCATGATGGCTTTCAACGAGTGAAGATAGGTTGATTCCGCCATGACCCGGTTCCTGTCCAACAGCAGGTTCGCGTTGAGAAGCTTGGTCGCTTCCGCATCTCCGATTACACCGTTTTGCTGCGCGTTCTGGTAATCATCGAGCAGCTTCTTGCGCTGCTTGAGGTTGTTCATGAGCTTTTCCTGGTAGGGAACGTAAAGCGCCAGGAATTTGGTCTTTTGCTCATCGTTGGAGAACTTCATGTTGGCGACGACAATTTCCTGTCGCCGGTCTTCCATCTCCTCGCGCTTGAACCCACTCAATACGTCCGTCTGCACCTCGGTCTGCGCCGCAGCGGCAGGCGCCGTCACCGATCCCTGTCCTGGTGCCTGTGCCCATGCCCGCGCACCCGCTGGAAGCAGACCTGCAACCAGGACAAGCATACTCACGTTTCTGACTAGTCGATTCATTGTGGACAATTCCTCCTAAGTGTAGCTGTTGGTCGTCGCTGCTATGCGCGAACGATCGTTTCCCGCCTCGCGCGTCGAAACTTACATCGCAGCCCTAATAGCAACCATTGTACTTTGGTACAATGCCGTCTTGCCCAACCTTGCGATTGAACCCGCGCTACTCACGAATATGTCGAAGAGAATTCCCGGTTCGCATTTCAAAATTCCCTGATCCCGTTGGCCAAGGGAATTTTGACAAAAACTACAAAGAGGGCAAGACTTTTTCGGGGTGCAAGCCGGCCTCAATTGGGTCAAAATCCATAGTCTTGCATGATGCGACAAATGAACACGGTCAACCGCCAGCCGCTTTTGATCTATGACGGTGATTGCGGGTTCTGCATCTACTGGGTGAACTATTGGCGCAGACTCACCGGTGATCGCGTGGCTTACGCGCCGTACCAGGAAGTCGCTTCACAATTTCCGGAAATTCCTCTGACCGCCTTCCAGCGTGCTGTCCAATACGTAGCGCCCGACGGCAAAATCGCGAGCGGTGCCGAGGCCGCTCTCCTTGTCCTAAGTCACGCCAGCGGCAAAGGCTTCTGGCTGACCCTTTATCGGCATCTTCCCGGGTTTGCCGGATTCGCCGAGCTCATCTACGCTTTTGTCGCTTCACACCGTGCCGCGTTTTACCGGCCGAGCCTTTGGTTATGGGGACGCGACTATGAGCCGCCGCGGTTCGATCTGGTTTCCTGGCTGTTTCTGCGGGCCATAGGACTGATTTATCTCGCTGCCTTTGTTTCATTTGGCGTGCAAGCACTGGGATTGATAGGAACCCACGGAATCCTGCCGCTATCCGATTTCACCGGCGCCGTCAGAAGCCAGCTCGGCTCAGAAAGCTACTGGCGGTTTCCTATGGTATTCTGGCTGAATCAAAGCGATTTCGCGATTCAGGCTGCGTGCTGGACCGGCGCGGCGCTGTCGCTGCTGCTAACCTTCGACTTCATTCCGCGCCTTAGCTTGTTTCTTCTCTATCCGTTATATCTCTCGCTCTTTTACGCGGGCCAGGAGTTTATGGGCTTTCAATGGGATCTGCTTTTACTCGAAGCCGGCTTCCTTGCGCTCCTGCTGAGCATGGCGACCAAGCCGGGTATCTGGCTGCTGCGTTGGCTACTCTTCCGCTTGATGTTTCTTTCGGGCGTCGTGAAGCTCCTTAGCGGCGATCCTACATGGACTAACCTTTCGGCGCTCTCCTACTACTTTCAGACCGAGCCGCTGCCTACGCCGTTGGCCTGGTACGTCCATCACCTACCGCGAACCGTCCTAACCACGGCAACCGCGGCGACTCTTGCGATTGAACTAGTACTGCCATTTTTGATTTTCTTTCCGCGGCGTCTTAGGTTCGTCGCCGGGTTCGGCATTCTATTGTTGCAGGTAGTGATCCTTCTCACCGGCAACTACGCGTTCTTCAATCTTCTCACGATAGCCTTGTGCCTGGTGCTATTCGACGATGCCGCGCTGCGCAAGGTTCTACCGATAAGTATGTTCCGGTTTGTGCAACACCATGTCCGCGATATCGAGCCGCGAAAAATCCTTTCCTATGCGGTCGGAGCGTGCTCGCTGATTATTTTGACCGTCAGTCTGGCACAGCTTCGCGCTGAGTTCGGTGGTGGAGTCCCTGTCGCGGCCGCGTGGCTATATGAAGAGATTGCGCCACTGCGTATCGTCAACACCTACGGTCTGTTTGCCGTGATGACTACCACTCTGCCGGAAATCGTCGTCGAAGGTTCGGATGATGGCGTTCACTGGCGCGAATACGGCTTCAAATACAAACCGGGCGACGTCATGCGGCGACCGCGGTGGAACTTTCCGCATCAGCCGCGGCTTGATTGGCAGATGTGGTTTGCGGCTTTGGGGACGGCCTCGGAAAATCCGTGGTTCCCGCAATTCCTGCAGCGGCTGCTCGAAAATTCGCCCGAGGTGACAGCGCTGCTACGTGTCAACCCCTTTGCGCCTCGACCGCCGCGCTATGTGAGGGCTTTGCTTTACGACTATCGCTATTCCACCCCTCAAGAAAAAACCGCCACTGGCGCGTGGTGGGTGCGGCAGCCCGAAGGAATTTATTATCCCGCGATAGCTCTCGGGTCGTAAGCTTCCTTCAGGACCGCTGAGCGTCGTTGAGGTGTTCAGCGAGATCCTATCAGCGTCGAGATGCGTTCGTGTACGAAATCGCGCCAGGATTTGTCGCCGATAAGATTGGGCAGCAGCGTATCCATGTGCAGCAGGCCCATCACGAGCACGCAAAACAGGCGCGCGGCAAAGTCGGGATTGATTTTTGGATCGAGGGTGCCGTCGCGCTGTGCAACAGAGATCGCGTCGCCGATACCCCGCATCGCAGCTTCATCTGATAGCGCCAGCACGCGCCTGACCTCGCGATCTCTGCTCGCGGCTGAATGAACCTCGATGGAAAGCTGGCGCACCAGTTTCAATTCCGGTTCGGTGTACACCGACGCAAGCCGCGGCAGCTCGGTCGCCGCTCCGGTGGCGGAATCTTGGATGAAGAGCGGGGTTGATTCGAACGATCGCTTCACCACTTCGAGCAGCAGCTCGCCCTTGCTCCTGAAATGCTTGTAGATAGCCCCGGCGGTGATGCCGCTGGTCCGGGCAATCGCCGGCATCGAGGAGCCTTCGAAGCCATGTTCTGCGAACAGCGTCGCGGCTGACTTGAGAATTCGCTCGCGGGTCGATTCGGCAGGCTTCGCGCCGTTTCGGCTGCGGCGCGCCGGTCCCGCCGTGCGCGATTGCTTATTCGCGGGTAGTTTTCTTCGTTTTCGAATCATCGCTAGAGTATCCATGATGGCGCAGTTCCGGTTGACAAGTAAACGGTCATTTACTACCCTTCTTGGCAGGTAAACGGTCGTTTACCCACCCCTTGAAACCCGGCTGGATCTGAACTTCAAAGTGAAATCGATATAGATGAAGGCAAACCATGTTGTCGTGATCGGCGGAGGCATCGGCGGGATGTGCGCGGCGCGCGTGCTATCCGATCACTTCGAGCGAGTTACCCTGATCGAGCGCGACGAACTGCCCGAAGGGGCGGCTCATCGCAAGGGCGTGCCGCAGAGCCGCCATCCGCATGGCCTGCTCGATCGCGGACGCCGCGAGCTGAGCGCGCTGTTCCCCGGTCTCGACGAGTCGCTGCGCCAACGCGGCGGCCTCGACATGGATGCGGGGCTCGAACTCGCCACCTTGAATCCGGAAGGATGGGCGACGCGGCGCCACACCGGACATCAGATGTTGTTTGCCAGCCGCCTGCTGATCGAGTCGGTGATTCGCGATCGCGTCAAGAAAAATTCCCGCGTCAGGTTTATCGAGGGGACCGAAGTCACCGCGTTGTTGTCCACGCCCGGTGACACGTCACGCGTGACGGGCGTCGAAGCTCGACGCGTTAGCGACGGAACTTTGGATCGTCTCGAGGCGGACCTGGTGGTTGATTGCAGCGGCCGCAGTTCGCGCGCATCCGAATGGCTGACTCGTCTCGGCTATCCGGAGGTCGAGCTCGAAGTGGTGGACGCGCAGGCTGGTTACAGCACTTGCTGGTACCAGGCGCCGCCACAGGATCAGCGTCCCGCCGACTGGTGGTGGAAGGGGATTTTTCTCAGTCCCTCGGCCAAGCCAACGCGCGACGAAGATTACTACGTCGCTCTGATTCTGCCGATCGAAGGCGACCGCTTCCTGCTGACGCTCGCTTCGTGGGGCGGCCGCGTACTGCCCGCCGATCACGAATCGTTCGCCGCGCTGTGCGCGAGGTTGCGATCGCCGATCGTCGCGGAGGCGCTGGCTATTTCGAAACCCATCTCGCCGATTTTTCATCGCAAGGGGATGCAGAACATCTGGAAGCACTTCGAGAAGTGGCGCGGCCCGGCTGGATTCGTCGCGATGGCCGACGCGGTCTGCGCGTTCAACCCGGTTTATGCGCAGGGCATGACGAGCGCCTCGGTCTGCTCCCAGGTGCTCGGCACGTTGGTCGCAGAAATGGATCCGACCGACGCAAATTTCCCGCCGGAGTTCTTCAAGCGTCAGGCTGGATTCGTACGGCAGCCGTGGGGACTCTCGGTCGCACGCGATCGGGCGGCGTTGGGACAGTCGGACAACGCTGAAGGCGCGATGGCCGGCGAGGCGTGGGAACGCATTCTGCGCGAAGGCGCCGGAGTCCCCGTGATCGCGGAGGCGCTGTTCAACGTCATCAATCTTAACCGTCCTCCCGAGTCACTGATGACCGATTCCGAGTTCCTTGCCGCGGTAAATAAAATCATGCAGCAGCCGAAGCCTTCGATCGAAGCAGAGGACCTGCCGCCGTATCCGCCCGCGGCGATCGCCAATTGAAAATCGATCTTCAACTGAGGTTCATATGACAGCAGCTATTCGACCCAACCGCTTGCGCTCCGGAATTTTTCTCGCGCCGTTTCATCCTGTCGATGAGGATCCGACCCTCGCGATCCGCCGCGACATTGACCTGATCGAGCATCTCGATCGCATTGGCTTCGACGAGGCATGGATTGGCGAGCATCACTCGGCCGGATACGAAATTATCGCGTCGCCGGAGCTGATGATCGCCGCGGCGGCCGAGCGCACGCAGCGGATTCGACTCGGTACCGGCGTTATCTCGCTGCCGTACCACCATCCGTTGATGGTCGCGAATCGCATCGTGCAGCTCGATCATATGACCCGCGGACGAGCGATGTTCGGAATCGGGCCGGGCCTGCTGCCGTCGGACGCGGAGATGTTGGGCGTGCCGGTCTCGAAACAGCGCGATCGGATGGCCGAGTCGCTCGACGTCATCCTGCGGCTGGTCGCGGGTGAGACCGTGACCGAGAAAACAGAATGGTACACGCTGAAGGAAGCACGCTGTCAGCTGCTTCCTTATACACGTCCGCGCCCGGAGTTCGCGGTCGCGAGCACCTTCACGCCGTCGGGTGGCAAGTTGGCGGGACGATACGCGGCCGGGATGCTTTGCGTGGCGGCCTCGCAGCAGGCGGGTTACGACGTGCTTGGCACTAACTGGCAAATCGCGTGCGACATCGCGCGTGAAAATGGGCGCACGATGGATCGCGGGGTGCTCCGGCTGGTCGCGCCGATGCATATCGCCGAGAGCCGCGATCAGGCGATGCGCGAGGTCAAGTATGGACTGGACAAGTGGCTCGCGTACTTCACCGCGATCAATCCGACCGCCAGTGGCGACGACCTGGGCGCGAAGGATCCAGCTGAAGCGATGGTAGAGTCGGGCCGCGCGGTTATCGGCACGCCTGACGATGCGATCGAGATGCTCGTTCGTTTGGAGAACCAGTCAGGCGGCTTCGGCTGCATCCTGATGCTGGCGCATAACTGGGCGAATTTCGATGCGACCAAGCGCTCCTATGAGCTATTTGCCCGCCACGTCCTGCCGCATTTCAACGGCTCCAATATCGCGCGTGACGCTTCGCTGAACTGGGTTCGGGATAACGGCAAGGAACTGATGGGCAAGGCGATGTCCGCTGCCGCCGAAACGGTGCAGAAGCATTTTGCGGAAGTAGCCGCGAAGCAGAAGAACTAACGCGAGGACCGCTGCGCGCGGGGCGGCAGGGGTGACCCCTGCACCCAGTGTGAATCGCAAAGTTGCGCGCGGCGCGCTACTTTGCTCTCAGGGTGTCAGAAAATAATCTTGCGCACCTTCCCGCTATGGGCCTGGGGAAACAATTCGCCGAAACGTTAGGTTGATCCGCGGTCCGCACTGGCGCGACTCCTTTGCTATCCCATGGGTCCAATATCTCTGCGTTTCACCTTTCATCAGCAACAGGCTGTTTGACGCGAGCTTCAACCGGACCGGCTTGGCCAGCTTGTTCAGCTTGTGCTTCAGGATAAGTGTTCGTTCTTCGCCCAGACTTAGCGATGCGATCACAGGTCTTAGGCCAAGTTCCGGTTCATCATCGCTGTGGAATCCCATGCTATCGCGATTGTCGCGGTAGTAGTTGAGCAGCACGCTGTTAAAGGATGCCCCGGTAACCGTCTCAATCGTCCTTTTTATTTCGAGTAAGAGGTCGGTCCATGGCAAAGGAGTCAAGGTGATGCCCGAATAGGTGTAGTCGCTGCCGCTATCCCCGTACCAGGCGACCAGGCGGGGCTGCAAATACATCTTACCCCAAACAAGAATACTCTCCTGTCGCCAAGGCACGTCAGCGATAAGACGATCTAAAGCTTCATTGTCGTCGCATCCAAGCTCAAGCTTGTGCGAGTAGTACACTTCTCCATCTGCGATCGGAATTCGTTCGAGACGATCTGTCGCGTCCAACAAACTCGACATTGGCTTCCTCACTCCTGAAGTCTCGCCAAACCTCGCCGAGAGTTCAACGTCTTCGAGAACGAGGCAGTGTTGAGCGTTGGCTTCGCCTGACCGCTTGGTGTAAAAATTCTTCGGGGAATCCCGGGGAGTACAAACATGAATGATTGGAAGAAGCCAGAGTTCGTCGAGATCCGGATGGACGCGGAAATCAACTGCTACAGCTCCGCCCTCCCCGACGATCCAAGGCGAGTGCTGAAGCAGCCGGTGAATCGCGACAACGGATCGGAAACCAACCAGGAATCCTAAGACCCAGCAGCGTGCGGGTCCATATCCTTGGTTCCGCTGCCGGCGGCGGGTTCCCCCAGTGGAACTGCAACTGCGTAAATTGCGCGGGGCTGCGGACGGGGTCGATTCGCGCGAAAGCGCGGACACAATGCTCGGTAGCCGTCAGTGCGGACGGCGCGCGATGGTCGGTAGTTAACGCGAGTCCCGACCTTCGCACGCAAATATTTTCGTTTCCCGATTTGCAGCCGAAGAGCGACGTCAGACGTACGCCGATCGAAGCGGTCCTGCTTTCCGACGGAGAACTTGATCACATCACCGGCTTGCTCTCCTTACGAGAGTCACAGCCGATTCAGCTGTATTGCACGTCGCAAGTTTTTGATTGGGTGTTTGGGTCGAATCCCATCTTCAGCGCTTTGAATCAGCCCGAGCGATTTCGCGTGACGTGCATCGAAGACGGCAAAGTCGAGACGATCGGATCTGGGCTCGCCTTCGAGGCATTCTCGGTCAGTGACAAAGTTCCGAGCTATGTGAAAAATCCGTCGGCCAATTGCGACGGAGCGGCGGTTGCATACAAAATCATCGACACGCGCGCGGGCTCGTCGATCCTGGTTGCTCCGGCGATCAAGCAAATCGATGAACGTTTTATCGCGGCGGCGGCGGAGTGCGACTGTCTTCTGTTCGACGGCAGCTTCTGGTC
>PMOH01000216.1 GCA_003161515.1 Deltaproteobacteria bacterium | reverse complement strand
AGCGGGGCTTCGTCGTAGTAGAAGAAGAAATCGCGGTAGGCCGATGATACGCGCTCGAGGTAGTCGAAGCTGATGTGGCGCTCGAAATCGCGATTGCGCTTGCGCAGGCGCTCGGCGAGCACCTCGATGGTCGCGCGCACGTAGACGACGAGGTCGGGCTTGGCCATCTCGGCGTCGAGCAACCTGTACACGTTGTCGTAGAGCTTTAGCTCGTCGGCCGACAGGTTCATTGCGGCGAAAATCTTATCCTTGGCGAACAAGTAGTCGGCGACCGTCGCTTGCGTGAAGAGATCCTGTTGCTTCAACTCGCGCTGCTGATGGTGACGAGTGAGCAGGAAATAAAGCTGCGCGGGAAACGCGAACTTGTCGGGGTCCTGGTAGAAGCGTGGCAGGAACGGATTGTTGTCGGCGTCCTCGAGCATCAGGCGCGCGCCCAATTCTCGCGCGAGCGCCTGCGCCAGGCTCGTCTTGCCAACTCCGATGGGCCCTTCGACCGCGATATAGCCGCGCCGGCGCATCGGGGGCGATTGTGGCACTAGCTCATCGCAGTCGCGAGCGCGNNGCGCCGCCGCGCTCTTCCAAATCGGCGGCGGTGTCATAATCGGGCGGCGACTTGCTCAGATAGGCCGTTGCCAATTCCATATTGGCGACCTTGTCGTCGGGATAGACGCCGATGACGTCGTTGAACAGCTTGAAGGTCGCGTCAGGAGTGCCCGCCGCCCTCGCCGCCTCGGTCATTTTGTGCATCATCGGGTCGGCGTCGGTGCCGAGCGTGTCCTGCTTGTGCGCGCGCGCGAGCAGCATCGCGGCGCGGATGCCTTGTTCGTACGTATTGATGGCGTCGGGGTACTTCTTGTCGGCCATCTGTTGATCGCCAACTTTTTCGATGATCGGGATAGCGTCGGAGAGCGCGTTCAGCGCTTTTTCACGAGCCGCGGGAATCTTGCTCGTGACCATGATGTCCTTCAGCGTGCCCACACCCTGCTCGACCTGGCCGGCCTTGATATCGTCGAGCGCCTTGCCTGAGGAATTCGCGAGATCCTGGAGCTGTTTGTAGAGGCGGGCCTTTTCGAGCAGCTTCTGATCGGCGGGATCGAGCTCGGAAGCTTTCTCGTACTCGCGGGCGGCGCCTTCCTGATCGCCGAGGGCTTCATCTATATGCGCGAGCGAGTTGTGCGCGTCGAGGCTGGTGTCGTCGAGCTTGATGGAGATTTCGAGTTCCTTTTTGGCGCCGTCGAGATCGCGCTTTTCGAACAGATCTTCGGCTTTGTACAGATGCTTTTTCGCTTCGGACTGGCATCCGCTTACCAACGGTATCGCAATCAAAAGGGGCACGAGCAGGGCGCGCGCGACAGCTGTTCGCATCGGAGTGTTCCTCTCAGGGTTCGGCGAAATCCGGATGAGTCTGCAAGCAATAGCGCGGAATTGTCAAGGCGAGGGAATAATCGCCTGCGCGGCGGGCGGCAGGGGTGACCCCTGCACCCAGTGAGAAGCGCAAAGTTGCGCGCGGCGCGCTACTTTGCTCTCAAGGGCGAGGGCTGAGATGGCGTGCGTAACAGACCTTGCAGGGCGACGTGATAGAGATTAGTCGGCGGGCATTGGGAGAGGGAAATGGACGCGCTCCTTGGCGACGCTCAGGAGTTCGACCTCGGCGCCGGAGCGTGCGAATGCGCCGATGATTTCCTCGACCAGCCACTCGGGCGACGACGCGCTCGCGGTCAGGCCGAGTGAGCGCACCCCTTCGAGCATCGAGGGCTCGACGTCGGCGATCGAATCGACCAGGAACGCGCGCGCGCCACGCATCCGCGCGACCTCGACCAGCCGGTTCGCATTCGAGCTCTGCTTCGAGCCGACCACCAGCACCGCGTCGCTGACCTGCACCAGTTCCTTGACCGCGTTTTGGCGATTTTGGGTCGCGTAGCAGATGTCGTCGGTCTTCGGTGCCTGCATCGTGGGGAAGCGCGTTTTGAGCGTCTCCATGATGTCGCGGGTGTCGTCAACGCTGAGCGTGGTCTGGGTGACCGCGGCGATACGATCGGGATTCTCGACAGCGACCGTGCGGGCCTCGGCGACGCTGCCGACCAGCAACACTTTGCCGGGCGCTACGCCGAGCGTGCCCTTAACTTCCTCGTGGCCGGCATGGCCGATAAGGATGACGGTGCGGTCCTCGTCGTCGTATTTTTTGACTTCGAGATGAACNNGTGACGAGCGGGCAGGTGGCGTCGATAACGCGGAGCGCGCGATCCTTGGCGCGATCCCATTCGCTGGGCGCGACGCCATGCGCGCTGAAGATGACGCGCTGGCCGGTCGGTACCTCGTCGAGGCTATCGACAAAAACCGCGCCCTCGCGCTCCAGCGCCTCGAGCACGAAGCGGTTGTGCACGATCTGATGACGCACGTAGAGCGGGCGCCCATAGGAGCGCAGCGCGCTGCGGACGGCCTCGACGGCGCGATCGACGCCGGCGCAAAAGCCGCGCGGCTCAGCCAGGATGATTTTCTCTACCGAA
>PMOH01000456.1 GCA_003161515.1 Deltaproteobacteria bacterium | reverse complement strand
AATCCCTCCGGGCGCAACCGTTAGGATTGCTCGCCCCTAAACTCGCGCCGCCGGCAATGCATCGGCACAAGACTTCCTGGCATCTTTCAGCGTGATAAAAAATAGCCTTGGGTTGTCTTTGGAGACCTCAAATCCAAGCTTTTTGTAAAACTCCGCTGCATTGTCGTCCTTAGCCACAACAATGACGGCGCGAACACCCATCCTGTCCGCAGCTTCGAGGACTCGGCGGAACGCCTCGAGAATTAGAAAGCGCCCGAGTTTACGGCCCCAATAGCGTCGGTTGACTGCAAGTCTTCCGATGAGTGCGACAGGGATCTCATGGTGCGCTAAACCACGAGTCACTCGGACCGGCGCAGATTTGTAGTCGACGCTGGCTGCGGACAGGCAGAAATAGCCGGCGATCTGGTTGGCGTCCTCGTCTATCGAGAGATAAACGCGCGCACCACCGCTATTGTGATTCTGCCACGCATAATTCTGCAGCCACTTATCGAGCGCCGATACGCCGCAGTCGAATGATTGTGCGAGAGCCACATCCCCGGGCGCCATGGGCCGGGGCCTGCCAAGCGGCATCGGTTAATCCCACGGAGCAGTTTCCCGGAACAGTTCAACCAGTTCGGGAATAG
The DNA here is from genome assembly GCA_003161515.1 of Deltaproteobacteria bacterium. GTDB lineage: Bacteria > Desulfobacterota > Binatia > Binatales > Binataceae > Binatus. Next base: position 1,913 of record PMOH01000456.1, on the reverse strand, counting down.
CTTTGGCATCGCGTTTCAAAGCGTCGTTGAACTGTTTCCACCCTTGCTTGTCGAACATAAAAGTTTTCGTGTCGAAGAGAGCACTTTCGGCGGACGTGCAAGCCGCCTCTAAAACGAACTCGCTCACAGACTTCCGCTGTACCTCGGCAGCCCGCCGAATCAAAGCGTCCTGCTCTGGCGTTGTCCGAAGATTGATTCTCGAGGCTTTAAGGGAAGGCATTGTGTTCTCTCCGTGATACGCAGGCTCTCTCTGGTTCACAACGTATGTACAGGCCTGACTCACAATGTATGTACAGGTTCTGTATTAGTCAAGGCGTTCACATGCACATTACTCACAGCGGGATTGCCGTGCGGAACATGATGAAGCGGCCTAGCATTTCGCCGACCAGGACCGACATCACTGCTATGTAGAGCAGGCCGGTGGCAGCCATCGTTTGCGGGATTTTTAGCGTCTGCCAGCACATCCAGACCAGGATGATCGTCGCGATCGGGCCGAGTAGCAGGCGGACTGCGAGCAGGCCCGAATGCGTGGCGAACAGATCGTGCACGGCGGCGGATGCGCTGGCGCTGCCGAGGATTGCGGGTAGTGCGATCGCGAGGCCGAGCGCGATCAGATCCGCGATCAGCACGAATCCCAATAGCCGGACGAAGGTGCGCAGGTAGTCCACCGGCATATCGAGATCGATCAGGTACCAATGGCCGAACAGCATCGCGCCGCTGACCAGGCCCAGCACCATCGACGAGGTGATTGCAGTCATGACGTAGGCAATCGCGGCGACCGCGCCGAACCCCGGCGGCATCAGGAGCATCACGTTGGCAATCAGGGCGATGAGGCCGAGGCCGAGGCCCGCCGCGTAGGCGCGCGAGCGCAGCAGACCGTCCTCGGTCCAGAGCGTATAGAGATAGACGCAGACCGCGGCGCTCGACAGCGTCCATAGCGCGGACGCCGTCCACAAAAATCCAGCGCCCGGTCCCGCGGATGCGCCGCCGCGCAACGCCAGCAGTCCCAATCCGACTGCCGTCGTCAACGATGCGGCCAGGTACACCGAGGCGCTCGATTTGTAAAAGCCGCGCTCGACGTTGAAAAACGGCGGTATCGCCAGGGCGAAGAGGCCGCCCCATGCGAGTTCTCCGAAGACGAGGATGAAGCAGGCGGCGAATCTGGTCACGCGGGAATATTACCGGTCGCGAGGGACTGCCGACACCGTAGAGCTTGCCCCGTCGTGCCATTCGGTGAAATAAAATGTCAGCCGGCGGGGTGATGGGGTATGGTTAGACATCCGCGGCGGCGGGACTATAATTGAAGTAAGACGGATTGGACCTACGGGGATAGAAAATGCGGTCATCGAAAATTCTGGCATTATTGGCGATTGGGTTGGCGTTCGCGCTTTCTGCGTGCGGCGCGATGGAAGCTGCGCGTCAGGAGCAAGTGCAAAAGCAGCAGGTGTTCGAGCATCGGGTTGACATGGCGCACATCTGGGTCACCACCGAAGCGCCGGCGGCGGGAAAGCCGTTCACGGAGCTTGGCGAACTGACATACACGGAGCCGTTTACGCCCGACGCGATCGACGAAGCGAAGATCAGCGACAAGCTGAAGGCGATGGCCTTTGCGAAATGGCCTGACACCATCGACGCGATCGTCAACGAGGACCAGACAACTTCGGCCGACGGATCGCAGATAACGGTCACGGCGAAGGCGATCAAATACGATTCGTCGGTTGACCGCGAAGCGTTGCATCACATGAACGAGGGCATGGTCGCGTCGCCTAACGGCAACTAGCGGCTGGCGATAAAGCGTTAATCGAGCGCGGGCGCGTCGCGGGAATCCGCGGTGTGCCCGTTTTCTTTTGAGGAGGTCACTTTTGATGATGACGCGGCTGGTCCCGAATGTCTTCTACAGCAGCTTGAGCGAC